>DASYXO010000110.1:0-9518 GCA_035934825.1 Casimicrobiaceae bacterium | reverse complement strand
GTCGATCGAGAACGCCTCGACCGGCGCGACGGGCAGCTCGGGTGCCGCCGGCAATGCGCCCCACGGCGGAAACTCGAGACCGCAGGGAAACGACTCGACGACGAAGCGCTTGAAGTGGTAGTCGTGGGTCGAGGCAATCGCGCCGCAGGCCGCGAGCAGCTGCACCGGACTCGATTTCCGCAGCTCGCAGGCCGCGCTGAGCGCCTTCCATTCGGGCGAGCTCTTGTCCGGACGATAGAGCAGCATGTCGAGCTTCGCCGCGAGAGCGGCGGGCAGCCGGCCCGCGGCGAGCTCGCCGGACCAGGCGGCAACGTCGCGCGCCTCGCGCTCCTTGCGCGCCACCGACGCCAGCGCCGCCTTCAGCGCCTCGGGAGGCGCCTTGCGATACCGCCCGCGGCCCTTCCGATAGAAATGCATCGGCGCCGCGGACAGCGCGAGAGCGACGGCGGCCGATTCTGCGGCGTCGGGCTTTCCCCCGAAGTACTCGCACGCGAGCTCGTCGAAGCCGAACTCGCCCTCGACCGACACTTCCCACAGGAAATGGGTATCGATGCCGGCGACGAGCTCGTGCGCGCGCGCGATTGCCTCGGCAGGCGACGGCGCGGCGAAGCGAAGCAGGACGTGGGCCGCCTTGATCTTCTGGCGCTTGCCGGATGCCGCTTCGACCTGCAGCGACGCGTCGTTGTCGACGAGCAACGTGCCAGCCTTCAACTGCCCGTCGTCTTCGAACAACACGTTCATGAAAGGGCGCCGGGAGCAGCGTCACGCGAAAGGGGCGCAATTATAGCTGCGCGCATGCTCGCCAAGTAGAATGCCCGGGTCGACGAGACGGGAGCGCGCAATGGAATACAAGCGGTTGGGAACGAGCGGCCTTGAGGTCTCGGTCTTGTGTCTCGGGACGATGATGTTCGGCGACCGGACCGGTGACGCCGAAGCCCGCGAGATCGTCGCGCAGGCATGCGATGCGGGCGTCAACTTCATCGATACCGCGGACGTCTACGCCGAGGGCGCATCGGAGACCGTCACCGGCGCCGCGATACGGGCCAATCGTGCACGCTGGATCGTCGCAACCAAGGTCGCCAATGCGTTCAGCGGTACCGGAAACGAGAGGCCGCACACGGGCGGACTGTCGCGGCGCTGGATGTTCCAGGCCTGCGATGCGAGCCTCGCGCGCCTTCGCAGCGACTGGATCGACATCTATTACCTGCACCGCGACGATCCTCAGACGTCCCTCGCCGAAACCGTCGCGGCGATCGGCGACCTGATGCAAGCCGGCAAGATCCGCTATTTCGGCGTCTCGAACTACCGTGGCTGGCGCATCGCCGAGATCATGCGCCTGTGCGAGCGCATGTCGGTGACCCCGCCCGTCGTGTGCCAGCCGTATTACAACTTGCTGAACCGGATGCCGGAGGTGGAGATACTCCCGGCCTGCGACCACTACGGCATCGGCGTCGCGACGTATTCGCCGATGGCCCGCGGCGTGCTGACGGGAAAGTACACGAGCGGCGCGGTACCGTCCGATTCGCGCGCGGCGCGCAAGGACACCCGGATGATGCAGACCGAGTTCCGCGAGGAATCGTTCTCGGTCGCCGACGCGCTGAAGGTCCACGCGGAACGGACCGGGCGAACGCCGACGCAGTTCGCGCTCGCGTGGCTGTGGGCGAACCGGGTCGTCAGCTCGGTCATCGCCGGTCCGCGGACGCTGGCGCAATGGCAGGACTACATCGGCGCGCTGGGAACAGCGTGGACCGACGCGGACGAAGCGCTCGTCGACTCGCTGGTCGTGCCCGGGCACGCCTCGACGCCCGGTTACAACGATCCCGCCTATCCGTTCCACGGACGCCGCCGCGGCTGAGGCTTCGGCACGCGCCGCGGGCAAGCGCGGTCTCGAGCGCCCGCTCGCGCAGTTCCATCTCACCCGCGGCCTGGGGTGATCGTGGTCGTCCACGTCCGGCGGCTACTTCCCTGGAGCCGACCCGGTCGCGCCCGGCGTGGTCGTACCCGACGTGCCCGCAGCCGCCGTGCTCGCGTCCAGGGCCTTGATCACGTCGTCGGTGATGTCGATGGACTTGCCGACCCACAGCGCGTCCTGCAGGATCAAGTCGAAATTCTGCGCCTTGGCGTAGGCCGTCAGAACCTTGTCGAGCTTCCCTTTCAGCTTGTCGAGCTCCTCGAACTGGCGTGCGCGCAGGTCCTCGTTGAACTGCTGGCGCTGCCGCTCGAGATCCCGCGCCTGCAGATCGAGGTTGCGCTCGCGCGACGCGCGCTCGTCGGCGGACAGGGCCTGGCGCTGCTTCTCGTACTGCGCCTGCGCGGCCTGCAGCGCGGCCTCCTTCTTCGTGAGCGCCTCGTCGCGCGGCTTGAACTCGCGCTCGATGCGGTCGTGCGCCGCTTTGGCGGCCTGCGACTGCTGCAGGATGCGCTCGGCATGGAGCACGCCGATCTTGTAGCTCTCGGCCAGCGCCGGCGCGGCGAGCGCGAGCATCATGGCGACGCCCAGCAACGCGCGGGCGCAGCGCCGGCGCCAGGGGGTCGATGGATTCAGCATCGTCGTTCGAGCGTGGTCGGGAATCATTGGTTCGCGACGCCGTGCGGGACATGGCCGGCCGGCACGTGCCTTGCGGCCGACGCGACGTGCTGCGCCTGGTCGTCGAAGAAGATGTCGGCGCCGAAGGCGCGCAGGAATTCCCCCTTGTCGAGGCCACCCAGGAACAGCGCTTCGTCGATGCGGATGTTCCAGGCGCGCAAGGTCCGGATCACCCGCTCGTGCGCAGGCGCGCTGCGCGCAGTCACGAGCGCGGTGCGGATCGGACTGCGATCCTCGGGGAAATCGGCCTGGATCCGATGCAACGCCGCCAGGAATTCCTTGAACGGGCCGCCCGACAGCGGCGTTGTCGCCGCATCGCGCTCGCTCCGGGTGAACGCGGCCAGGCCTCCGGCCTGAAACACGCGCTCGGCTTCGTCTGAAAACAGCACGGCATCGCCGTCGAAGGCGATCCGCAGCTCGTCGGTCTCGTTGCGGAACACGCTGGGAAAGATCGTCGCTGCGGCATAGCCCTCTTCCAGCGCGCGCCTGACGTCCCCCGTGTCGGCCGACAGGAACAGGTGTGCACCGAAGGCCGGAACGTAGCGCGACGTCGACTCGCCCTTGGTGAACGCCGCGCGACTGATGTCGAGGTCGTAATGCTTGATCGAGTTGAACACGCGAAGTCCGGTGTCGGCGCTGTTGCGCGAAAGCAGTATCACCTCGACGTACTGCTTCGGCAGGCGATTGAGGCGCAGCAGCTTGGTCACCAGCGCGAACGCCGGGCCGGGCGCGAGGATCTCGTCCTCGTGCTCGATCTGGTACCGGTGATAGCTGTCGACGCCCCGCTCGGTGTAGACGCGATGGCTTTCGGCGAGGTCGAACAGCGCCCGCGAGCTGATCGCGACGACGAGCTTGCCTTCGAGCGTGGGCGCTGCCATGGAACGAATACTACCGCCCGGGCGCGATCGGCGTTCATGCGTCCTTCATTCGCGCGCTCGCCTGCCACGCTCGCGCCCGCGCCCTCACCCCCACCCCTGCCCTTTCCCGCAAGCGGGAGAGAGTGCTGGGCGGGAGCGAGGTGGGTGAGGGGGATGCCTACGCCGCGCGCTTCAGGTCGCGCTCGATCTCGCGGAAGGTCGCCCGGATCTGGCCGGCCGCCCAGGCGAGGTCGTCGCGCGCAATGTTGAGCGGCGGCGCGATGCGAACGACGGTGCCGTGCGTGTCCTTGGACAGAATGCCGCGCGCGAGCAGCCGGTCGACGACCGGACGCGCACCGATGTACCGGGCGTCGACCTCGATGCCGACGAACAGCCCGCGCCCGCGAACGTCGCGCACGATGTGGCTGCGCAGGTCCTGCAGCTCTTCCAGCAGCCACGCGCCGAGCTCCGCCGAGCGCGTGACCAGTTTCTCGTCTTCCAGCACGTCGAGTGCCGCGATCGCGACGGCTGCCGCCAGCGGATTGCCTCCGAACGTGCTGCCGTGGTCGCCCGGGTGGAACACCTGCATCAGGTCGTTGCTGCCGACCAGCGCCGATACGGGCAGGAGTCCTCCACCCAGCGCCTTGCCGAGAATGACGGCATCGGGGCGCACGCCGTCGTGCTCGCTGGCGAGGAAGCGCCCGGTGCGTCCCATTCCCGTCTGGATCTCGTCGCAGATCAGCAGCACGCGGTGCTCGCGACAGATCTTTGCGCAGTGCGCGAGATAGCCCTCCGGCGGCACGACGATGCCGCCTTCGCCCTGGATCGGCTCGACCAGGAATGCCGCAGTTCGCGGCGTGATCGCCCGCGCGAGCGCGTCGGCGTCGCCATAGGGAATCGTCGCGAGGCCGGGCGGAAACGGGCCGAAACCGTCGCGGTACTGGGGCTCGGTCGACAACCCGATCACGGCGATCGTGCGACCGTGGAAATTGCCGTCGCAGGCGATGATCTCGGCGCGGCCATCCGCAATCCCCTTGACCTTGTGCCCCCATTTGCGGGCAGCCTTCAGCGCCGTCTCGACCGCCTCCGCGCCGCCGTTCGCCGGCAGCACGCGATCGAGCCCCGTCAGTCGCGCGAGGCGCTCGAACAGCGCGGGCAACGCGTCGTTGTGGTAGGCGCGCGAGGTCACCCCGAGCCGTTGCGCCTGGGCGACGAGCGCCGCGACGATCCGCGGGTGAGCATGGCCGAAGCTCACGGCCGAATAGGCGCTCATCAGGTCGAGATAGCGGCGGCCGTCGATGTCGGCGAGCCAGCTGCCTGCACCGCGCGCAAGCACGACGGGCAGCGGATCGTAGTTGTTCGCGCCCCAGGCCCTCTCGCGGGCGATCAGGTCGGACGCGGCATCGGACAGCGGCAACGGGCGGAAGGCGGGCTCGTAACCCGCTCGATTGTGGGCAGTCATCGCGTGCTCCTTGTGAAAGCGAGCCGGCCGCGACGACGTTGGAGCTGGTCAGTCAGAGTCGCGCACGGGCGGCGTCGATGCGCCGCTTCGGGCTTGTGGCCGCGGCGCGCTCAAGCGTAGGGGAGGCAATCCCGACTTCGCCAAGTCATGGCTCAAGCATAACCCGTGCGCGGGGGCTCCAGCTAGTTGCGGTGCACAAGAACGCGGTGGTGCGACACGCGTGCAGCGCAGGTCGCGCAGGCGGCGCTCGAACGCGCTGTAATGCACAAAAACGCCGGCATCGCAGGATTCATGCGCCGGCGAGGGCGACGAGCAATTTGGCGTGCACTCCGCCGAAACCGCCATTGCTCATTACCAGCACGTGGTCGCCAGCGCGCACGCCGGCCACGACGGCACGCACCAGCGCATCGAGGTCGTCGAAGACCTGCGCGCGCGCGCCCAGCGGCGCCAGCGCCGAGGCCGCGTCCCAGCCGAGGCTCGCCGCGTGGCAGTAGACGCGGTCGGCCTGCGCAAGCGCCTGCGGCAATGCGGCTTTCATCGTGCCGAGCTTCATCGTGTTCGAGCGCGGCTCGAGGACCGCGTGGATGCGTCCACCGGGCTGCGCCTTGCGCAAGCCGTCGATCGTGGTCGCGATCGCCGTCGGATGATGGGCGAAGTCGTCGTAGACGGCGACGCCCTTGACCGTTGCACGCAGCTCCATCCGGCGCTTGACGCCGCGAAACGATGCCAGCGCCGCGAGGCCGGTTGCCGTCGGCACTCCCGCATGGCGCGCCGCGACCAGTGCCGCAAGGGCGTTCATCCGGTTGTGGCGCCCGGAAAGGCCGATCTGCAGCGCGCCGGCCGGCGTTCCACGCTGCGCGATCGCGCCGTCGTCTGCGATCGTCCACTCCGGGGCCGGCAACGAGGGGGCCCGGGAAGGCTGCGCCGGATCCGGGGCGCCGAAGCGCTCCACCTCGCTCCACAGGCCGCGTGCGAGCACGCGCGCAATGCTCGCCTCGTCGGCGTTGGCGACGATGCGCCCGGTCCCCGGCACGGTGCGGACCAGGTGATGGAACTGAGTCTCGATCGCCGCGAGGTCGGGGAAGATATCGGCGTGGTCGAACTCGAGGTTGTTGAGGATCGCGGTTCGCGGACGGTAGTGGACGAACTTCGACCGCTTGTCGAAGAACGCCGTGTCGTATTCGTCGGCTTCGATGACGAAGTACGGGCTGTCGGCGAGCCGCGCGGAGACGTCGAAATCCAGCGGCACTCCGCCAATGAGGAATCCGGGATCGAGGCCCGCGTAGTCGAGAATGTGGGCGAGCATCGCGGACGTGGTCGTCTTGCCATGGGTTCCCGCCACCGCAAGCACCCACTTCGCCGACAGGACGTTCTCCTGGAGCCACTGCGGCCCGGAAGTGTAGGCGAGCCCGCGATCCAGGATCGCCTCGAGGAGCGGGCTGCCGCGCGAGACGACGTTGCCCACGACGAAGACGTCGGCGTCGCGCGCCACACCCTCGAGCTGCGCGGCGTCGAAGCCCTCGGTCAGGCCGATCCCCAGCGCGTCGAGCTGGGTCGACATCGGTGGATAGGGGTTGGCATCGCAGCCCGTCACCGCGTGACCCGCGCGGGTCGCGATGGCTGCGATGCCCCCCATGAAGCTGCCGCAAATGCCGAGAATGTGAAGGCGCATCGCTTGGCGGTTGCCGTTTGGACGCCGCCTCGGAGGTTGCAAGCCGCGCATTATCGCCGACCAGGTCGGGCGGTCGTCGCCGTGCCAGGATCGGGGCCGCGACGTGGCACGTTCCTTGCGCCGTATCGGAGCCATTATCCGACCGGATCGTCGATCCGCACGCCAGCGTGGCACCCCAGCAGCCCGATGCCGCCATCGCCGCCGAGGCGACGGATGCGACCGCCATGCGGTTCCGTGCGGGCATCCGCCTGCGGCTGGTGCTGCTGGTGCTGGCGCTGGGACTGCCGTTCCTGGTCTATGTCGGCCTCAGCGCGATGCGCCAGCGCGCGGACGACCGCAGCGAATCCCGCGAGCGGATGGTGTCGCTGGCGCGTCTGGTTGCCGCCCGGGTCGACGATTACCTGAGCGACATGGCGGACGCGATCGCCCTGTCGAGCCACGGCACCGTGGTCGACCCCGCGCAGACCGCGGCCAACGACGCCTACCTGCAGGGGTTGCGCCGCGACCTCCCGGCGTCGATAACCAACATCGGCCTGTGGGCCCTCGACGGCCAGAACGTGGGGTCGCTGGATCGCACGCGGCGCGGCGACGCGATGAACATCGCCGACCGGCCCTATTTTGCGGCGGCGCTCGCCCACCGCGGCCTGACGATCGACGCACCGCTGCCGGCACGATCCGACGGCGAACCCATCGCCATCTACGCGCGCACCCTGCTCGATGTCACGGATCGTCCGCGGGGGGTCGTCACGGCGTCGGCGCGCCTGGCCGGCCTGGCCGGTCTGCTGGACGCGCGAGGCGTCGCGCCTGCACCTACGATCGTCACGCTGGTCAATGCAGCGGGCATCATCCTGGCGCGCAACCGCGACGCCGTGCACTGGATCGGCACGAGATTCGCGGGCACGGCCGGCGGCCCCGCCACGCTGCAGATGGCCGAAGGCGCCGAGCAGCGTCGCGGTTCCGACGGCGTGCTCCGCCTCACCGCCTACGCGACGCCGTCGCGCGTGCCCTGGCGCGTCTACGTCGAGACGCCCGCCGACGCGGTCCTCTCGTCGTCGCGCATGGGGGTGGCCGAAACCATCCTGCTGGGATTGTCGGCGCTGGTCCTCGGCGCCGTATTCGCCTTCCACTCTGGAACGCTGATCGCCCGCCCGCTGCGCCAGCTCGCGTCCGATGCCGCGCGTTTTGGCGCAGGCGACCTGTCGCACCGGACCAGCGTCGGCGGCGACGATGAGCTCGGCGTCCTCGCGCGAACGCTGAACCGGATGGCCCAGACGCTGCAGGAGCGAAACGCAGCGCTCGAGGACAAGTCGGCCGAGCTGCGGCGCAGCGCCGGCAACCTGGAGCTGATCACCTCCAACGTCCCGGTGCTGATCACCTACATCGATGCGGACTACCGCTTCCGGTTCGTGAACGCATACGCCCGCGAAGTCTTCGGCGTCGATCCGGCCGACTTCATCGGCCAGACGCTGACCGACATGGTCGGACACAAGGTCTTCGCCCGCATCGAGGACCGGATCCGCGACGTGCAGGCGGGGCTGCCGCAGAGCTTCGAAGTCAGCTTCTCCCCGTCGGGCGAAGCCCCGTATTTCCTGGTCAGTGCGTTCCCGGATTACGGCCCCGCACACGACGTCCGGGGCGCCTATGTCGTCTGCCAGGACATCAGCCGGCGCAAGGCGATGGAGCATGCGCTCGCCGACTCCGAGAAGCGGATGCGCACCATTGCCGACAACGTCCCGGCGGTGATCGCGCAGCTCACGATCGACGAGAAATTCATCTTCGTGAATGCGCGCTCCCTGGACCTGTTCGGGCTGCCGCCGGAGGCCCTCGTCGGGCAGTCCGCGGCCGATTTCCTGACGCCGGAGGTCTATGAGCAGACCCGGCCGTACGTGGACCGCGTGAAAGCCGGCGAGCGCACGCGCTTCCAGCGCAGAGTTCTGCGCGACAACCGCGAGCACCACGAGCTGGTCGACTACATCCCGGACCGCGACGCGCAGGGCGCTGTCGTCGGCATCTACGCGCTGGTGCAGGACGTGACCGATCTCCACGATGCGCAGGCGAAGGTCGCCGAAAGCGAGCGGCGCCTGCGCGGGATCACCGACAACATCCCGCTGCTGGTCGGCTACATCGACCTCGATCGCCGCTATCGCTTCAACAGCCGGTACTACGAAGCATGGCTCGGCCGGCCGCTGTCGGAGATCACCGGGCACACGGTCGCCGAAGTCCTGGGTCCGGAAGCCTGGGCGGACATGGGCACCAAGCTCGAGCGCGCGTTCGCCGGCGAGCGCGTCGACTACGACTTGGAGTTCAACGACACGAGCGGCACGCGGCACGTGCGCGGAAGCTACGTCCCGGACATCGACGAATCGGGGCGGGTCGTCGGCGTCTACACGTCGAGCCACGACGTCACGCCCCTCAAGGAGGCAGAACAGGCACTCGAGCGCCTCGCCCAGTACGACGCGCTGACCGGGCTTCCCAATCGCCGCCGCTTCAACGACGGCATCGCCGCCGCGCTGCAGCGCTCGCGGCGCAGCGGCATCCCGATAGCGCTGCTGTTCCTGGACATCGACGGCTTCAAGGGCATCAACGACACGCTGGGTCACGCTGCCGGTGACGAGGTGCTGCGCGAGTTCGCGCGCCGGCTGTCGACGTCGGTGCGGGCAACGGACCTGGTGGCGCGGCTAGCGGGCGACGAGTTCGTCATCGTGCTGGAAGGCGTGCACGGCCGGGAGGAATGCCGGTTCGTCGCCCGCAAGATCCTCGCCGCGATGCGCGGCGGATTCCACGCGGGCGGAACGCCGCTGCGGGTGACGACGAGCATCGGGATCGCGATGGGCGAGGGCGCTGCGACGACGCCCGAGGGCCTGCTCAAGCGCGCCGACAGCGCGCTCTACGCCGCCAAGCGCCAGGGGCGCGACCGCTTCGAGATCGCGATCTGACGGC
>DASYXO010000108.1:0-7735 GCA_035934825.1 Casimicrobiaceae bacterium | reverse complement strand
GCACGGCTGGCCGGCCGATTGCCGCGGCAACAGCGAGCGCGCCATCGGCGGGGAACGCGATGCCGTCGAGGCCCGCGGCAATTGCGTAGGCATCGGTGACGCGCCGGTGCATGCCCGGCGGGCGCGCGCAGCCCAGCAGCACCGACCGGTCGGGGATCCGGCGCCGGGCCTCGAGGAAGATGCGTCCGACATCCGAGGTCTTCGGCGTCTCGAAGCTGCCGGGTTTCGCATAGAACGGCATGATCACGACCAGCACGAGCGAATGCACCGGATGGCGCGAGACGATGTCCAGCGCGTTGGCTTCGCCGAGAATCCGACCGTAGTGCAGGCCGATGACGATGTGGGGGACGACCTCCATCGCCGTGCTGCACAGCGCCGCCAGCGTCGCCTCGAAATCGGCGACGGGACGGTCGAGGTGATAGACGTCGCGGATCGTGTCCTGCGCGCCGATGACGTCCATCATCGCCGTGTCCACGCCCGCGGCTTCCATGCCCTTGGCCCGATCGGCAGACAGCAGCGCGGAGTGGATCGCGACCTTGAGCTGCGGGTGGTCGCGCTTGAGCTTGTCGATGACCGGGAAATAGCGCTCGTAGGCGATCTCGTTGCGCTTGTTCGAGCCCCCCGACAGCAGGAAGCCCTGCAGGTCCTGGCCATCGATCATCTCGCGAACCTTGCGATCGAGCATCGCGGGATTGGTCGCGGGGATCATCGGCTCGAGAATCTTCGCCTGGCAGTGGTCGCAGTTCAGCGCGCAGCCCCCCGCCGTCACCGAGAATGCCGGGAAGGCGTTCTTGCCGCAACCTTCGAGGTCGCAGCTCGAATACGCCTTGAACGTCGGCGTCGAGAAGCGGATCTCGCGGCCCCGCACCGATGCGCCCGCGCGCTCGAAGTCGGCGATCAGGCCGGCGTCGAGCGCGGCATCCTCGAGCTCCTCGACAGCCGCCATGCATTGGAGCCAGCTCATCTCGAAACCTCCTCCGGCACGGTGGTCGCTGCGACGGCCGCGACGCAGGCCGAAGCCACGCCGGGAACTGCCGTCGCCGGCAACGTCGGTGCGAATGCCCGCCACCGGTTCAGGTCGACGCTCCCCAGCACCTCGTCGCGCAAGGCCCGCAGCTCGGTGCGCACCGCGACTGCGGTCGGCGGATCGGCAAGCGTGGTCAACCATTGCGGACGCAGGTCTTCGTCGTCGATCAGGTCGCAATGCAGCCGCTCGAGGATTTCGCGGCCCTCGGCTGGAAGCTCGCCGGGGATCGTGCGAGCGGACAGTCGCGCCCACAAACCGGTCCAGTAGCGCGCCAGCGTCCAGGGATTGTAGCCTCCCCCGCCCAGCACCACCGCATGTGGCGCGAGCGGGACGATCCGCTCGATGGCGTCCCACAGCGCGACATTGGTGAGCGCCATTTTCGTCAGCGGGTCGTCGGCGAGCGCATCGCCGCCGCAGGTGAGCACGACCGCTTCGGGAGCGAAGCGCGACACCAGCGGCAGGATCACGTCGTCGATCAGCAGCCGGAGCTCGTCGTCGTTGCATCCGGCCGGAACGGGCAGGTTGCAGGCCCGACCTTCAGCGGTGTCCGACGCGCGGCCCGTATGCGGCCAGCGTCCCGCCTCGTGGATCGACAGCGTGCGCACGCGAGGGTCGTCGCTGAACGCATCCTGCACGCCGTCGCCATGGTGGGCGTCGAGGTCGACATACGCGACGCGGGTGAGGCCGGCCTGCAGCAGGCGCAGGATCGCGAACACCGGGTCGTTGAAATAGCAGAACCCGCTCGCGCGGTCGCGGCGACCATGATGCGTGCCGCCGGCAGGGTGGAACGCGACGTGGCCGTCGAGGGCGAGTTCCGCGGCCCGGATCGATCCGCCGACGCTGGTCGAGGCGCGCTCGAACACGCCCGGGAACAACGGGTTCTCCATCGTGCCGATGCCGTATCGCCGGCGCGTCGCCATGTCGACGGCGCCGGACTCGGTCGCATCGCGCAACGCGGCGATGTAGGTTGCATCGTGGAACGATGCAAGCTGCGCCTCGGTCGCGCAGGGGCTCGTCCGGTATTCGCCTTCAGCGAACCACCCGAGCACGTTGCAGAGGTCGACGACCGCTTCGACACGGGGAATCGCCAGCGGGTGCATCGCTCCGTAGGCGCGCCGCCGATAGACGTCGTGGCCGACGAACACCGCCTGGCGCCGGCGCGGCGCCGTGTCGAGGCTGCGATCCGCGCTGCGCTCGGTGGGCTGTCGGGCGTTCGCGCCGGCGCCGGCGTGGCCGCTCACCGTCGCCACCTGCGGTGCGGTGTCACTTCTTCCTGAAGAAGAACGTGAATTCCTTCCCGGCCGCCGAATGCTCGAGCAGCGCGTTGCCGGTCTGCTTGGAAAACGCCTCGAAGTCCTTGACCGAGCCGGGATCGGTCGCGACGATGCGCAGCACCTGGCCGGTGGTCATCTCGCCGAGGGCTTTCTTGGCGCGAAGGATCGGCAGCGGGCAATTGAGGCCGCGGGCGTCCAGGTCCTTGTCGAAATCCATGGGTATCCTCCTCCGGATATTCCGGGCGATTCGATGGGCAACGAGACCGGCGCGCGCGGGCAGTGCCATGGCCTTCGCGCCGTGCCGGAACGGGATATTAGCAATGTCTAATATATTGCTCGAGGGTGTCAAGCCCCCGGCACGCCGGTTGCCGGGCCGGGGCGTGCCCCGACCTAGCGGGCGGGCGCGCCGGCGCCCTTGGGCGCGGCGAGGTGGGCGGCGACGAGCTCGAGCAGGCTGCCCATCTTGCGGTCCCAGTCGAAATGGGCCTGCCCGTCGTCGAAGCTCTGCCGGCAGTTGCTGCAGCTCGTCACCATCTCGTCGGCGCCGGTCGCGTCCATCTGCGCCATCTTGATGCCGAAAGCCTTGTAGCGGATCTCGTCGGCGCGATGGTTGGCGATCACGCCGCCGCCGCCGCCGCAGCAGAAATTGAGATTGCCCGAGTCCTCGGTTTCGCGCAGCTCGACGCCCAGCGCCTTCAGGACGTCGCGTGGCGCCTGGGTCGCGCCGCCGCGGCGGGAGACCTGGCAGGGGTCGTGGAAAGCCGCCGACTTGCCGACGGCGGTCACCGCGATCCTGCCGCTCGCGATGTTCTCGGCGAGGAACTCGGAGATGTGCAGCACCTTGAACGGCAACGGCCGGCCGAGCATGTTGGCTCCCTGCCAGCGCATCGCCGAGTAGGCATGTCCGCATTCGGGCAGCACGACGAGCTTCGCCTTGCATGCGATCGCGGCGTCGATCATCTTCATGGTCATGCGCTTCTGCCACTCAGCGTTGCCGGCGAGCATGCCGAAATTCGTCGCCTCGTAGCCGGCGCTCGAGATCGTCCACGTGTAGCCGGCGTGGTTCATCACCCGCGCCGTCGCAACCAGCGACTGCGGATACTTCATGATCTCGATCGACGAGAACGTGACCAGGACGTCGGCCTGCGGGAGGTCGACGCGCATTTCGACCTCGTTCTCGTCGGCGAGCCACTCCAGGCGTTCCTTCAGCACTTTCGGCGTCGCTCCCAGCGGACTGCCCTCGCGCGTGGCGCGCTCGGAGACGGCCCACAGCTCGTGCGGCACCAGCCCAGCCTGCGACATGCCGTGGCGGGCCAGCGCGACCAGGCTCGCGATGTCGATGCCCATCGGGCAGACCATCGTGCAGCGCCCGCACAGCGTGCAGGCGTCGTAGATCAGCGCCTGCCATTCCTCGAGCTCGGCGACGGTCACCTTCGATTTCGCGCCGACCGCCTTGTACAGCCACGCGAACGGGCCCGCCTCGCGCTTGTACGCGCGCTTGAACGGCTCGAGCTTCCAGATCGGCGTGTATTTCGGGTCGCGGGTCGTCAGGTAGAAATGGCAGGCCTCGGCGCAGTTGCCGCAATGGATGCACGACTCGAGCCAGGTCGCGGCATCGCGGCCGAAGTCCTGCGAGAAAGCGGTCATCGCTGCCGCGAGACGGTCGGAATCGGAACGATCGCCTTGCGTGTCGTAGCGGAGCGCGGGCTTTTCGACGGAAAGCCGCGGGCTCTTCAGGTCGAGCGGATGGGCGAGGTCGGCCGCGCTCGCGGACGGCCTGGCGGCGCTCACAGGCTCGCCCCCTTGCGCGCGAACGCGGCGCCGGTGGCGCCGCGGGAGACGAACACCAGGAACGCGTGCGAAAGCTTGCCGAACGGCAGCCAGATCAGCAGCAGCTCGACCGACAGCAGATGAATCGCAAGCGGCGCCGGGTAGAGCGGCTGCGCCGGATAGGGCGAGTCCAGCGCCAGGCTCAATACCGCCATTCCAGTGATCATCGGCAGGATCGTGATCACCCAGCTCGCGTAGTCGTCGAAATTCGAGAGCAGGCGCAGCACCGGGGAGGTGAGCCTGACCATCAACGCATAGACCAGCCCGACGAACACGGCGGCGACCGCGGTCGCGAACAGCCACCCCGGCACCGCGGGCCACGACAGTCCGGTGAGCCGCTCGATGAACGCGATATGCGGCACGAACCCGAAGACCACGATCGCAAGGCCGACGTGGTATGCGTACGCGTTGAGCGTCCCGGCGAGCGTCCGCTCGCGGAACGTCCTGTGATGCCACATGCGCGTGACGATCGCCCCCAGGGCGCCGCGGACGAGCGCGGTGCTTCGCGGCTCGGAGAGATCGGGCGTCGACGGGCGCCAGAGCAGGTGGAACAGCCGCCACAGGATACCGAGCACGAATACCGCGATCGCGATGTCGAGCATCGGGCCGCGTGCGAACTCGAGCAGTGTCTGGCTGTCCATTTCGCGGCCATTGTTGCATTCGGGCGCCGGCGGAAGTTGACCGAGATCAACGACTTCGACCGGGCGGACCTTCAGGCGCGCGCCAGCGTCGCGAGGGCGGCGCGATCGGTGATGCGAATGCGCTCGCGACCGAGGTCGACCCAGCCCTTGTCCTCGAAGGCCCGCAGCAGCCGGCTCACGATCTCGCGCACGCTGCCGAGCTCGTCGGCGAGCGACTGGTGCGTGGCGCGCAGCGCATCGCCCTTGGCGAGCAGCAGCGCCGCGAGGCGCTGGTCGAGCTTCTGGTATGCGATCGCCTCGACCAGCGACAGCAGCGCCGCAAGGCGCTCGCCGAACAGGCTCAGCACGTGGTTGCGAAACACCTCGTCGCTCGCCATCAGCGCGTGGAAGTCGGCCGCGGGCACGATCAGGAGCTCTGCATCGGACTCGGCGATCCCGGTTGCCGTGTAGTCGCTGTGCCCAAGCAGGCAACTGCCTGAAAGCAGGCAGCTTTCGCCCGGCTTCACGCGGTAGAGCGGCATCTCGCGCCCGTTCGGGTAGCGCTGCAGCACCTTGACGATCCCTGACAGGACCAGCGGAAAGCCCCCGCAGGGCGTGTGCGCGTCGAACAGCACGGTTCCGCCGGGGACCTTGCGGTGGATGCCGTGCTCGATGATCCGCGTCAGCGTCGCCGGCGCGGCGTTGGCAAGCGTGGGAAAGAGCTTGCGCAGGGCGACGGCAGGCGTCGCGGGTTGTGCCGGAATCATCGATGCCGTCTGGCACGGCGCCGGCGCCGCCGGCGCGTCCATTGAAATGGGGAGCTTCGCTGCTGGCATTCTACACGCGCGGGTTCCGGCGACCGAAGCGGCCCCCTGTGTGATCCAGGTCACAGAATGGAATCGAGTCCGGCCCTATGCTGCGTCTGGCTGTTCAACCCGAACCCGGAGACCGAAATGGAAACGAATGTGGGTGGCGTCGATCGTGGCCTGCGCATCATTGCCGGGCTGGTGATCCTGAGCCTGTTCTTCTTCATCGAAGGTCCGCATCGCTGGTGGGCGCTGATCGGATTCGTCCCCCTTTCGACCGGAGTGATCGGCTGGTGCCCAGCCTACGCTCCGTTCGGGATCAAGACCTGCAAGTCCAGGTAGATCGATGATGCGTCCGTTGCCAGTCGCCGGGCGGCCGCTCGTGCTCGCCCCCCTCGCGGTCGCGCTGGTGCTCGCGGGGGCCACGACGTTCGCATTCGGGCAGCCCGCGGTGGGACCCGCGGCCAGGCAGCCTGCCGCGACGCAAGCCGCCCCGTCGAGCGCGACCGCCGTCTATCGCGACATCGATCGCAGTGCGCTGGCCGAGGGCATTGTCGAGGCAGTTCGCCAGTCGACGATCGCCGCGCAGGTCGCCGGACGCGTGGTCGCGATGCCGGTCAAGGCCGGCGACAGGGTGAGGGCCGGCCAGCTGCTCGTCCAGATCGACCCGCGCAGCGCGGTGCAGGCGGAGGCAGCAAGCCAGAGCCAGCTACGCGAAGCGCAGGCGAATCTCGCGAATGCGAAGGCAAGCTTCGAGCGCAGCCGGCAACTCGCGGTGCAGAAGTTCATCAGCGTGGCGGCGCTCGACCAGGCGCAGGCGCAATACCTGGCAGCCCAGGCGCAGGCGTCGGCGGCAGTGGCCAACGCCGGCGCGTCGGCGACCTCGAGGAGCTACACGACGATCGTTGCACCCTACGATGGCATCGTCGGGTCGACCGATGCCCAGGTCGGCGACATGGCGACCCCGGGCCGGTCGCTGGTGACGGTGTTCGATCCGCATGAGCTGCGCGTGACCGCGACGCTGGCACAGGCGGTGCTGGCGCGCGCGGACCTCGCGGCACCGATCGTGATCGAGATCCCTTCGCTCAAGCGCGCGCTGACGGCACGACGCGTCACGGTGATTCCGATGGCCGACGTGCGCACGCACACGACGCAGGTGCGGCTGGACCTTCCGGAGGCGGCGGGATTGATGCCCGGGCAGTATGCGCGCGCGGCGATCGTCACCGGCCACGCCGAGGCGCTGACGATCCCGGAGGCCGCGGTGATCCGGCGCAGCGAGGTGACGGCGGTCTACGTGCTCGACGCCGACGGAAAAGCCCAGCTGCGCCAGGTGCGCATGGGCGAGCCTGCGGGCAACGGCCTGATCGAAGTGGTGGCGGGCTTGCGCGCAGGCGAGCGCGTGTCCGTCGAGCCGGTGCGCGTGGGCATCGAGAACAGCGGGACCGGCGTTCCTCGGTCCTGACCCGACGCGCGATCGCGGGTCGCGCGGCACGCCGTGGACGATCCTTTCGACCACGCGCATTCAAGGAGGAAGACATGGCGCATATCGTGATTCTCGGCGCGGGCATCGGCGGCATGCCCCTCGCGTACGAAATGAAGGACAAGCTTCGTCCGGGCGAGCGCATCACCGTCGTCTCGAACAATCCGAATTTCCACTTCGTCCCGTCGAATCCCTGGGTCGCGGTCAACTGGCGCAAGCGCAAGGCGATCGAGTTCGCGGTCGAGCCCTGTCTTGCGAAGCGCGGAATCGCGTTCAACGCCTCGGGTGCTACGCGCGTGCACCCGGAGCGCAGCCAGGTCGAGCTCGGCGACGGGTCGACTCTGGACTACGACATCCTGGTCGTCGCGACCGGACCGAAGCTCGCTTTCGAGGAAGTCGAGGGCATGGGTCCCGACGGCCATTCCCAGTCGATCTGCCACGTCGACCACGCCACGGTCGCGGGCCGTGCCTGGGACGGTTTCGTCGCGAAACCCGGGCCGGTCGTCGTCGGTGCCGCGCAGGCCGCATCGTGTTTCGGGCCCGCCTACGAGTTCGCGTTCATCATGGATACCGACCTGCGGCGACGGAAGATCCGCGATCGCGTTCCGATGACGTTCGTCACCGCGGAGCCCTACATCGGCCACCTCGGCCTCGGCGGCGTCGGCGATTCGAAGACGCTGCTCGAATCGGCGCTGCGC
>DASYXO010000101.1:0-2374 GCA_035934825.1 Casimicrobiaceae bacterium | reverse complement strand
CACCGACCAGGTAGGTTTTGAGATCGAGGTACTGGATCAGCGCCAGCGGATCGTCGGTGGCGGCCTGCCGCGCGTGGCGGTCGAACACCTCGCTCGCGTGGTAGCCCCCGAGGTCCGCGCGCACGCTCGAGCTGTAGAGCTGCGAGCGCAGCGGCTCGCGCAGGTACGACACGCTGTTGAAATACGCCTCGACCGAATTTCGCGCGAGCGCCTCGAAGGTCGTCTTGGCGCGAAACATGCGCGGCGCCCAGTCGAGCTTCGGGTACGCCCGGCCGAGCGGGCCGAACAGCGATCGGCGCAAAGCCAGCGGCATCGCCGCGCGCAGGCGCTCTTCGGCGAGATGCAGCCGGTAGCGCCGGTACCCGCCGAAGCTCTCGTCGCCGCCGTCTCCGGACAGCGCGACGGTCACGTGCTTGCGTGCGAGCTGGCAGACGCGATACGTCGGGATCGCCGAGCTATCGGCATAGGGCTCGTCGTAGATCTTTGCCAGCGCATCGATCAGGTCGAAATCCTCGCTCTCGACGAGATCGGTGTGGTGCGCGGTGCGGTATTGATCGGCCACGAGCTTCGCATAACGCGATTCGTCGAATGCCGGATCGGTGAAGGCGATCGAGCAGGTGTTCACCGGGGTGTCGGAGAGCCCAGCCATCGTCGCGACCACCGCGCTCGAATCGACGCCACCCGACAGGAACGCCCCCAGGGGCACTTCGGCGATCATGCGCAGGCGCACCGACTCGTCGAGCCGGCGCCGCAGCTCCTCGCAGGCTTCGGCGACCCCGATCGAGGTCGACGGAGAGAAACGGACGTTCCAGTATTCGCGCGGCTCCGGGACATGGCGGCCGCGCCGGATCGTCAGCGTGTGCGCCGGTGGAAGCTTGCGCGCGCCGCGGAAGATGGTGCGCGGCTCGGCGACGTAGCCTAGCGCGAAATACTCCTCGATCGCCGACGGATCGATGTCGCGACGCAGTCCGCCGTGCGCGAGCAACGACTTGAGCTCGGATCCGAACAGAAGCGTGCCGTCGGGCAGCAGCGCGTAGTGCAGCGGCTTGACGCCCAGGCGATCGCGCGCGAGAAACAGCGTCTCGCGGTTGCGATCCCACAGCGCGAACGCGAACATGCCACGCAGGCGCGTGACGCAATCCTCGCCCCAGGCTTCCCAGGCGTGGACGATCGCCTCGGTGTCGCTCCGGGTGTGGAAGCGGTAGCCCAAGGCCGTCAGCTCGGCGATCAGCGCCTGATAGTTGTAGACCTCGCCGTTGTAGACGATGCAGACGCTGCGGTCCTCGTTGTAGAGGGGCTGCTGCCCAGTGGAGAGGTCGATGATCGACAGCCGCCGATGTCCCAGTGCGACGCCGGGCTCGAGATGCAGGCCGACTTCGTCCGGGCCGCGATGATGCTGCGACTCGTTCATGCGCACCAGCGTCGCACGATCGATGCCGCCGCGCCCGCGGGTGTCGAAAATACCCGTGATCCCGCACATGGTCAGTGGCTCCCTGTCGGCGCCCGCGCGGTCGGTCGCCCGGCATCGGCAGGCGCACCGCCTCGTCGGTTTCCGAGCAGCCGGTCGTAGAGCCCCGTGTATTGCCCGACCATGGCGTCCAGGCTGAACAACCGCTCTGCCCGCGCGCGCCCGGCACGGCCGTGGGCCACGGCGAGCTCGGGGTCGCGCGCATAGCGCAGCATCGTCTGGGCCAGCACCTCGACGTCGCCCGACGGTACCAGTGCGCCTGTCGCCCCGTCGTCGACCAGTTCCGCATTGCCGCCGACGCGGGTGGCGATCACTGGAAGGCCGCTCGCCATCGCTTCCAGGATCGTGTTCGAGATCCCCTCGGCCAGCGACGGGAGGACGAATGCGTCGAAGCTTCGCAGTGCCTGTGCGACGTCGTCGCGGCCGCCTGGGAGCCATGCCAGCGCCGACAGGTTCGCGTCGGCAAGAACGCGCGCAACCTCGACACGGGTCGGCCCCTCGCCAATGACGACCAGCCGTGCACGATTGCGCAGATCGGGCGCCATCTCGAGCAGGCGCACGAACGCCCGTGCGAGCAACCCCTGGTTCTTCACCGCCTGAAGGCGTCCGACGGTTCCGAAGACGAACGTGTCGGGACCAGCGAATGGACATCCGGGAATCGGTAAGCGCACGGCGGCCGGCGTAAACGCCTGGGTGTCGACGCCGTTGATGATTCGCTGGATTCGCGAGGCAGGCACGCCGATCGAGTCCTGCAGGTAGCGCTCGAGGTCCTGCGAAAGCGCGACGTACTGCGTGACGAAGGGCCGATGCACGCGCCGGACCCATCGGTAGGTACGATTCGTTCCGTCGAGATCGCCGACGTCGCGGCCGTGCTCGCCATGAATGCGCACCGGCACGCCCGCGAAC
>DASYXO010000092.1:0-1644 GCA_035934825.1 Casimicrobiaceae bacterium | reverse complement strand
ATCGACAGCAAGGGCGTGGTCCACACCGGGCGCGGCGGAAGGGTCGATGCCGACAAGGCGCGCTACGCACGCGACACCGCGGCGCGTACGCTCGCCGACGCGATCGGCGGCGCCGACATCTTCCTCGGATTGTCGACGGGCGGCGTGCTGACGGCCGACATGGTCGAGCGGATGGCGGCAAGGCCGATCATCCTCGCGATGGCGAACCCCGAGCCCGAGATCCGGCCCGAGATCGCGAGGGCGGCGCGCCCGGACTGCCTGATCGGCACCGGGCGCTCGGACTACCCGAACCAGGTCAACAACTCGCTGTGCTTTCCGTTCATCTTCCGTGGTGCGCTCGACTGCGGCGCGAGCACCATCAACGAGCCGATGAAGCTTGCCGCGACGCGGGCGCTCGCCGAGCTCGCGCGGGCCGAGCCCTCGGAGATCGTCGCGATCGCCTACGGCGAGCCGACGCCGGCGTTCGGGCCGGATTACCTGATCCCGCGGGCATTCGACCCGCGCCTCATCGTCAACATCGCGCCGGCCGTGGCCAGGGCCGCGATGGACAGCGGCGTGGCCAGTCGACCCATCGCGGACTTCGATGCATATCACCAGCGCCTGATGCAGTTCGTCTACCACTCGGGCACGCCGATGGCGCCGGTGTTCGCCTCCGCGAAGCGTGTGCCCAAGCGTGTCGCCTATGCCGAGGGCGAGGACGAGCGGGTGCTTCGCGCAGCCCAGGCCTGCATCGACGAAGGCCTCGTGCATCCGGTGCTGATCGGACGCCCCGACATCGTCGCCTCGCGCATCGGGAAGCTCGGACTGCGCCTGGTTCCCGGGCGCGACTGCGAGGTCGTCAACATCCTCGACGACCCGCGGCACCGCGAATACGCGCTCGACTACTACCGCCTGATGCGCCGGAAGGGCGTCACGCGCGGGCCGGCGATGGAGGAGATGCGCAGCCGGCCGACGCTGATTGCAGCGATGCTGCTGCGGCGCGGCGACGTCGACGCGATGCTGTGCGGAACACTGGGCAACTTCCCCGATCACCTGCGCTACATACGCAACGTCATCGGCATGCGCCAGGGGGTGCACGTGCTGGCGACGATGCAGATGGTGATCCTGCCCGGCCGGCAGCTCTTCATCTGCGACACCCACGTCAATCGCGATCCCTCGGCAGCGGAGATCGCCGAGATGACCCTGATGGCCGTCGAGGAGGTCCTTCGATTCGGCCAGAAGCCGAGCGTCGCGCTGCTGTCGCACTCGAGCTTCGGCAGTTCGGACGCGCCGTCGGCGCAGAAGATGCGCGATGCGCTCGAGCTGATCCTGCAGCGAATGCCCGACCTCGCCGTCGACGGCGAGATGCATGCCGACGCCGCGCTGTCGGCGGAAATCCGCGATCGCGAGTTCCCCGATTCGCGCCTGGTCGCCGACGCGAACCTGCTGATCATGCCGAACATCGACGCCGCGAACATCACCTACAACGCATTGCGCGTCATCGCCGGGGAGGGAATCGCGGTCGGCGGCTTCCTGCTCGGGGCTGCGAAGCCGGCGCATATCCTGGCGCCGACCTCGACGGTGCGGCGAATCGTCAACATGACTGCCGTCGCCGTCGCCGAAGCTGGCGCGCAGCGCTAGCGGGCGCAACGCCAGGACGCGAAT
>DASYXO010000089.1:0-2508 GCA_035934825.1 Casimicrobiaceae bacterium | reverse complement strand
TTTCCGACGCGCCGTTCATGACGCGCGAGGAAACCTCGAAGTACACCGACCTGATGCCCAGCGGCAAGGCGGTCCAGTTCTCGTTCGAGATGGAAGCGAAGTCGGTGATCACCTCGCCCTCGGGCGAAATGTCGCTCGATGGACCGGGCTTCTACGAGATCACCGGCCTCGCATGGTCGGGACGCGGGGCCGTCCGGCGCGTCGATGTCTCTGCGGATGGGGGTAAGACCTGGCACCAGGCGGCATTGCAGGCGCCGGTGATGCCGATCTGCCACGCTCGTTTCCGCCTGCCGTGGCATTGGGACGGCAAGGACGCGATCCTGCAGAGCCGCTGCGTCGACAGTACCGGCTACGTGCAGCCGACCCTCGGGCAGGTGATCGCCATGCGGGGCCTCAACGGACCGATCGGATCGATCTACCACCTGAACGCGATCCAGAGCTGGCATGTCGCAACCGACGGAAAGGTGTCGAATGTCCATTACTACTAGCACCCGCCGCCACATCGCCGTCGCAGTCCTGGTCTTGGCGGCCGCCGGGGTTTCCGGCATGGACCGCGCTCACGCAGCCTATGGCTTCGGGACGACGCCTTCGGAATCCGAGCTCGCCGCATTCACCTCCCCGTTGCCCGACGGGCGCGGGCTGCCCGCGGGCTCCGGAACGGTCGCCCAGGGCGACGCACTCTACAAGGGGCAGTGTGCGTCCTGCCACGGCGACAAGCTGCAGGGCGGAATCGGCGACCGCCTGATCGGCGGACGGGGAACGCTCGTCAACAACGATCCCAAGAAGGCGCCGATCAAGACCGTCGAGAGCTACTGGCCCTACGCCACGACGTTGTTCGACTACATCAAGCGCGCGATGCCCCAGAACATGCCGGGCAGCCTGAACGACGACCAGGTCTATGCGCTCTGCGCGTACATCCTGTCGGAGGCGAAGATCGTCCCGGCCGACAGCACCCTCGACGCGAAATCGCTGGCCGCGGTGAAGATGCCCAACCGCAATGGCTTCGTGCCCGACCGTCGCCCGGAGAAGTTCCCGCCGGTCGCGAAGGCGCCGCACCAGGCGCTGGGATTCGAAGGTCCCCTCAAGTAGCGGGGACCGAGCACATCCGGGCGGGCGGAGCGCAGATCCCGCCCGGTGAAGGCGGCGTGCTCACGCCTTGATGAACGCCTGCCGGCCTCCCAGCCAGCGGTCCAGATGCCGCATGGCGGCGGCCGGGTCCGCCTTCAACAGCGTGTCGGCGTCATCGCGCGCCTGCTCGATCAGCGCGACGTCGCGCTCCAGGTCGGCATAGCGCAGCAGCGGCACCCCCGATTGTCGCGCGCCGAGGAACTCGCCGGGGCCGCGGATCAGCAGGTCCTGGCGCGCAATCTCGAAGCCGTCGCTCGTCTCGTAGACGACCTTGAGGCGCTGCCTGGCGGTGTCGGTCAGCGGCTCCTCGAACAGCAGCACGCAGCTGCTCTCGACGGCGCCGCGCCCGACGCGTCCGCGCAACTGATGCAACTGGGCGAGCCCGAAGCGTTCCGCGTGCTCGATAACCATGACCGATGCATTGGGAACGTCGACCCCGACCTCGATCACCGTCGTGGCCACCAGCACGCCGATGTCGCCGCGCGCGAAAGCCTCCATCGTCGCAGCCTTTTCGTCCGGCTTCATTCGGCCGTGGACCAGGCCTACGGCGATCGGCCGCCCGGCCGCCGCCGACGCCGATTGCGACCGATCCACCGGCGCCGGCGCCTCTTCTGCCGCGAACGCCCGCGTCAACTCGGCGTGCAGCGCGACCGCGGTCTGCAATTCGAGATTCTCCGACTCCTCGATCAGCGGGCACACCCAGTACGCCTGCCTTCCCTCGCGGCAGGCCCTGCCGACCCAGTCGATGATCTGCGCGCGCCGCCTCTGGCTCACCAGCCGCGTGGCCACCGGCGTGCGTCCCGGTGGCATCTCGTCCAGCACCGACACGTCGAGATCGGCGTAGAAGGTCATCGCCAGCGTGCGCGGGATCGGCGTCGCACTCATCATCAACTGGTGCGCCTCGGTCATGCCCTTGTCGCGCAACGCGAGCCGCTGGGCGACGCCGAAGCGATGCTGCTCGTCGATGATCGCGAGCCCGAGCCGCGGCAGCGCCACACCCTCCTGGAACAGCGCGTGCGTACCGATGGCGAAATGGGCGGCGCCGCTCTCCAGGGCCCCGGCGGCCTTGCGCCGCGCCTTGGCCGGCAGCGAGCCGGAGAGCCACGCGATCTCGACGCCCACGCCCGACAGCCACGACTGCAGCTTGCGGTAATGCTGCTCGGCGAGGATCTCGGTGGGCGCCATGAACGCGACCTGCTTGCCGCTCTCGATCGCCTGCAGCGCCGCGAGCGCGGCGACGATCGTCTTGCCGGATCCGACATCGCCCTGCAACAGCCGCTGCATCGGCACCCCGCGGCGCAGGTCGTGGCTGATCTCGCGCCACACGCGCTGCTGCGCCTTCGTCAGCTTGAAAGGAATGCGCTCGAGCAGCGCCTGCGT
>DASYXO010000087.1:0-11018 GCA_035934825.1 Casimicrobiaceae bacterium | reverse complement strand
CACCACGAACGAAACGCTCTTCTTCAGGTTGATCGTCTTGAAGCTGTAGTAGCGCAGGTTGCTGACCAGGGTCAGCCCGGCGAACAGCGTCGTCGCGAACGCGACCCAGCGCAGCGCGTCGGGGTCGTAGCCGAGGTCGTCGACGACCCAGACCAGCCCCGCCACCACCGCGGCGGCCGACGGACTGGGCAGGCCCTGGAACCAGCGCTTGTCGGCGACCTCGAGCAGGGTGTTGAAGCGAGCGAGCCGCAGCGCGGCGCCCGCGACATAGACGAACGCGGCGACCCAGCCGAGCTTGCCCAGGTCGCGCAGCGCCCACTCGTAGATCACCAGCGCGGGGGCGGCGCCGAAGCTCACCATGTCGGCTAGGCTGTCGAACTCGGCGCCGAACGCGCTCTGCGTGCGCGTCATCCGCGCGACCCGGCCATCGAGGCCATCGAGCACCATCGCGACGAAGATCGCGACCGCAGCACTCTCGTAGTTGACGTTCATCGCCTGCACGATCGCGTAGAAGCCGGCGACCAGGGCTGCAGCGGTGAAAAGGTTCGGCAACAGGAAGATTCCGCGCCTCCTTACGCGATTCTTGAGGACGACGCGCTCGTGCAGATAGTCGTCGTGCATGTCAGGCCCGGCGCAGCTGCGCGACGATCGACTCGGTCGCGTGGACCTTGTCGCCGACGCGGGCGCGCGGGATGGCGTCGGACGGCAGGTACAGGTCGACCCGGGAGCCAAACCGTATGAACCCGTAGCGCTGGCCACGGGCAAGACGGTCGCCGCGCTTCGCGTAGCAGAGGATGCGCCGCGCAACGAGGCCGGCGATCTGCACGCAGGTGACCTCGGCGCCAGCCGAGGTCACGAGATGCAGTGCGCTGCGCTCGTTCTCCAGCGACGCCTTGTCGAGGGCGGCATTCACGAAATTGCCGTCGTGGTGCCACGTCTGCCGCACCTCGGCGTCGACGGGACTGCGATTCGAGTGCACGTTGAACACGTTCATGAAGACGCTGATCTTCAATGCCTCGCGCTCGAGCCATGGGTCGCGCGCGATGCCAACGCTGACCACGCGCCCGTCGGCGGCCGAAAGCACTGCATCGGCCACGGTTGGAATCTCGCGCGGAGGATCGCGGAAGAACTGCAGGATGAACGCGACGGCGATCCACGCCAGCACCGCCGGCAGCCACCACGACGCGATCGACAGCGCAACCGCGATGGGGAGGGCAACGAGCAGAAAGGGCCAGCCCTCGCGGGCGATGATTGGATGCGGATAGGCTGCCAAGGTCTCGGGCGATTCCGGCGTCACTTCGGGATGGCGGCGTCGATGCGCTTCTCTTGGTCGATCGCGTCCTGACGGACCTGCGCCTGCAGCGCGCGCGCGCGCGCCATCGCGTCGCGCGGCGTCACCGACGCGGCGTCCTCCGCCTCGTTGCCGGAGGCCCGCAGGTGCTTCGCCTGGGCCTCCGAAGGCCCGCCCGCCAAGCCGTATTCCTTCAGGACCATGCGCGCCATCAAGGCGACGATGACCAGGGCGAGCACGAGGCCGATCAGACCGAGCCACCCTTTCTGACGATGCGGGAACGCCATGGCGCCCTCCCCGATGCAGGCCGACGGGCCAAGTATACCGTCGGCCCGTGCGGGGCGGGCCTCGGCGGCGTATCGACAGCGTTCCGGTTGCGCCGCTGCCGCGTTTCAGTTGCGCGACTGGTCGACCAGCTTGTTCTTCCTGATCCAGGGCATCATCGAGCGCAGCTTCTCCCCGACCTGCTCGATCGAATGCTCGGAAGTGAGGCGTCGGCGTGCCTTGAGCGTGGGCGCCCCGGCGCGGTTTTCGAGGATGAAGTCCTTCGCGTACTCGCCGGTCTGGATGCGCGTCAGGACCTCGCGCATCGCGCGCTTGGTCTCGGGGGTGACGATCTTCGGGCCGGTTACGTACTCTCCGTACTCGGCGTTGTTGGAGATCGAGTAGTTCATGTTGGCGATGCCGCCCTCGTAGATCAGGTCGACGATCAGCTTGACCTCGTGCAGGCACTCGAAGTACGCCATTTCCGGCGCGTAGCCCGCCTCGGTGAGCGTCTCGTAGCCGGCCTTGATCAGCTCGACCAGGCCACCGCAGAGCACCGTCTGCTCGCCGAACAGGTCGGTTTCGGTCTCCTCGCGGAAGTTCGTTTCGATGACGCCCGCACGGGCACCGCCGATCGCGGCGGCATACGACAGCGCGACGTCGCGCGCCTTGCCAGACGCATCCTGGTGCACGGCGATCAGCATCGGAACGCCGCCGCCGGCCACGTACGTCGATCGGACCGTGTGTCCGGGTGCCTTGGGCGCCACCATCACGACGTCGAGGTCCGCACGCGGCACGACCTGGCCGTAGTGGATGTTGAAGCCGTGCGCGAACGCCAGCACCCCGCCCTTGCGGATATTGGGCTCGACCTCGGCGCGGTAGACGGCCGCGATGCTCTCGTCGGGCATCAGCATCATTACCACGTCGGCGCGCTTGACCGCGTCACCGACCTCGGCGACTTTCAGGCCCGCCTTCTTCGCCTTGTCCCATGACGCTCCGCCCTTGCGCAGCCCGACCGCGACCTTGACGCCGGAGTCGTTGAGGTTCTGTGCGTGCGCGTGCCCCTGCGAACCGTAGCCGACAATCGTCACCTTCTTGCCCTTGATCAGCGAAAGGTCGGTGTCCTTCTCGTAGTAAACCTTCATTGCTTCGTCCTCGCGTTTGTGGTTCGGTCGCTCACCCACCCTTCGCTGCCGCTCCAGGCACCCGCTCCCGCAAGCGGGAGCGGGATTGCATCAGGGGCTGTTGCTTCAGATCCGCAATATCCGCTCGCCGCGCCCGATCCCGGATGCCCCGGTGCGGACGGTTTCCAGTATCACGCCCGGCTCGATCGCCTGCAGGAACGCGTCGAGCTTCGAACCGGTTCCGGTCAGCTCGATGGTGTAGCTCTTGTCGGTGACGTCGAGGATCCGCCCGCGGAAGATGTCCGCGAGGCGCTTCATTTCGTCGCGGTCCTTGCCCGCCGCCCGGACCTTTACCAGCATCAGCTCGCGCTCGATGTGGTTGCCCTCGGTCAGGTCGACGACCTTGACGACCTCGACCAGCTTGTTCAGCTGCTTGGTGATCTGCTCGACGACGTCGTCGGAGCCGCTGGTGACGATCGTCATCCGCGACATCGTCGGGTCCTCGGTCGGCGCGACCGTCAGCGACTCGATGTTGTAGCCGCGCGCCGAAAACAGCCCCGAGATCCGCGACAGCGCGCCGGCTTCGTTCTCCACCAGGATGGAGAGGATATGTCTCATAGGATGAGTGCCCCCACGCTTGCGGCTGACGCCGCTGCGCTGCCCCCGAAGGGGGAGCAACTCGCGGCTTGGGACGGCCCGGCGCCGCTCATAATTCCTCCGCCAGGATCATCTCGGTGAGTCCCTTGCCGCCCGGCACCATCGGGAACACGTTCTCGGTCTGGTCGGTAATGAAGTCGAGGAACACCAGGCGCTCCTTCTGTGCGAACGCTTCGCGCAGGGCGCCTTCGACGTCGCCCGGCTTTTCGATCTTCATGCCCACGTGGCCGTAGGCCTCGGCGAGCTTCACGAAGTCGGGAAGCGCGTCCATGTAGGACTCGGCGTAGCGATTGCCGTAGAAGAACTCCTGCCACTGCCGCACCATGCCCATGTAGCGGTTGTTCAGGTTCACGACCTTGATCGGCAGGTGGTACTGCTTGCAGGTCGAAAGCTCCTGGATGCACATCTGGATCGAAGCCTCGCCCGTCACGCACACGACGGACTCGCGCGGATTGACGAGCTGGACCCCCATCGCCGCAGGCAGGCCGAAACCCATCGTGCCTAGGCCGCCCGAGTTGATCCAGCGCCGTGGCTTGTCGAACTTGTAGTACTGCGCGACCCACATCTGGTGCTGCCCGACGTCGGAGGTGATGAATGCGTTGCCGCCGGTGATCTCGTAGAGCTTCTCGACGACGAGCTGCGGCTTGATCAGCTTGCTGTCGCGGTCGTAGCGCAGGCAGTCCTTGCGCTGCCACTCCTTGATCTGGGCCCACCACGACTTGAGCGGCGCGGCGTCGGGCCGCGCCGGCGACGATTCGACGATCTTGACCATTTCGTCGAGCACATCTCGAACGTAGCCGACGATCGGGACATCGACCTTGACGCGCTTCGAGATCGACGAGGGATCGATGTCGATGTGGATGATCTTGCGGTCGGCGCGATAGAAGTGCGCCGGATTGCCGATGACGCGATCGTCGAAGCGTGCCCCGACGGCGAGCAGGACATCGCAATTCTGCATCGCCATGTTCGATTCGTCGGTCCCGTGCATCCCGAGCATGCCGGTGAACTGCGGATCCGTAGCGGGGTAGCCTCCCAGGCCCATCAGCGTGTTGGTGCAGGGGAAGCCGAGCAGACGGACCAGCCGCGTCAGCGACTCGGCCGCATCGTTCAGCACCACGCCACCGCCCGTGTAGACCATCGGCCGCTTCGCTTCGAGCAGCAACTGCACGGCCTTCTTGATCTGGCCGGCATGTCCCTTGGTCACCGGGTTGTAGGAGCGCAGCGTGACCGTCTTCGGATAGCTGTACTCGGCGAGCGCCTGCGACACGTCCTTGGGGATGTCCACCAGCACCGGGCCCGGGCGCCCGGTGGTCGCGAGATAGAACGCCTTCTTGACCGTCACTGCGAGGTCGCGGACGTCCTTGACCAGGAAATTGTGCTTGACGCAGGGCCGGGTGATGCCCACGGTGTCGCACTCCTGGAACGCATCCTGCCCGATCGCGTTGGTCGGCACCTGGCCGGTGATCACGACCATCGGGATCGAGTCCATGTATGCAGTCGCGATGCCGGTGACCGCATTGGTGACGCCGGGCCCGGAGGTCACGAGTGCGACGCCGACCTTCTGCGACGAACGCGAGTAGCCGTCCGCGGCGTGCACGGCGCCCTGCTCGTGCCGGACCAGGACGTGCTTGACCTTGTTCTGCTTGAACAGCTCGTCGTAGATGTTGAGGACCGCGCCGCCAGGGTATCCGAAGACGTAGTCGACGCCCTCTTCCTGCAGACAGCGGATCAGGATTTCCGCACCCGTCAATTGCATGACTGCCGCCTCGTGGCTAAATGATGGCTCGCGCCGCCGGCGGCGTGAGCGTCGGGTCAGGACTGCCGGTCGCACTCGCGTGGAGCACGTGCCCGCCAAGGCTCGATCGGGTAGAAAGCCGCGATTGGGGCTGGAGCGACCGCACTCCTGGGGGACTCGTTGACGCTTGTGGCGTCGCCGAGGGAGCATCTGCGGCCTTTGCTGCGATACAGCACCCGGGCCTCGCGACCCGGAACCGGCACAGTACCGGCAAACGCCCGCGCCGGTCAAGAGCCGTCCGGATTGGCTACGCCGCAGCATCGCGGAACCCGAGTCGCACCCGGTGCCGACGCGGCCGGGCTTTATAATCGCCGCGCCCCTCGACGGACTCCCTAAACTGGCTGCCCAAGCGGAAATTTCGAGTTTTCTGGCCGGAATCGAGCGCCGCGCGTTCAAGCAGGCGATGTTCGCCGTCCGCGACGAGGATGCGGCGCTCGACATCGTCCAGGACGCGATGCTCAAGCTGACCGAGAATTATTCGACTAAGCCGGCCGCCGAGCTCCCGATGCTGTTCCAGCGCATCCTTCAGAACACGATCCACGACCATTTCCGCCGGCAAAAAGTTCGCTCGGCGTGGACGATCCTGCTCTCGGCGTTCGGGAACAAGCTCGAAAGAGACGACGATTACGATCCGCTGGAAACTTTGCAGGCGAAACCGGATTCGAGGGCCACGGCCGATCCCGCAGGAATCGCGGAGCAAGCGCAGACGGTGGCGGTGATCGAGCAAGCACTTTCCAGACTGCCGGCACGTCAACGCGAGGCGTTCCTGTTGCGTTACTGGGAAGAATTCGACGTCGCGGAGACCGCGGCGGCGATGGGCTGTTCCGAGGGCAGCGTCAAGACCCACTGCTCCCGGGCGGTCCGTGCCTTGGCCGAAATGCTGAAGGCGAAAGGAGTGACCCCATGACCGACCGTGACGCCGAATTCGCCGGAAAGCTGATCCGCCACCTCGATCGTGGCACCGCGCATCTGAAGCCGGGAATGGCCTACAGGCTCCAGCAGGCGCGGGCGCATGCCCTCGCCGGGAGCGCCGCGCGGCCGGTCGGCGCCCGCGAGCTCGCGCTGGCGGGAATCCGTGCCCCGGGCTCCGGGGGCCGGCATTCCGGCTGGGGTATGGCGGCCCGGTGGCTCGCGGTAGCCGTGCTGCTAGGCGGGATCGGTGTCGGTTGGCAGCAATGGCACGCGGTGCAACAGGTCCGGGAATCCGCGGAAATCGACACGCAGCTCCTCGCGTCCGACCTACCCATCGATGCCTATCTGGATCGGGGATTCCAGAATTGGCTCAAGACATCGTTCGAACGCTGATCGCGGCGGCTGCCGCGCTGCTGCTTGCAGTCTCGGTCGCACAGGCCCAGATCAGCCTCAAGTCCCCCTCCTGGAACGAGCTGAGCGCGCACGACCAGCAGGTTCTCGCGCCGCTCGCATCCGACTGGAACAGGCTCGACACCGCGCAAAAGCAACAGTGGCTGGGCGTCGCGCATCGCTATTCGACGATGCGGCCCGATGCCCAGCAGAGGATACAGGCGCAGATGCGCTCCTGGGCGGAGCTCTCGCCCGAGCAACGCAAGGCCGCTCGCGCACGCTACAAGTCGCTCAAGTCCCTGCCCCCGGAGAAGAAGAGCGAAGTCGCCGAGAAGTGGCGCGAATACCAGCGCCTGTCGCCCGAGCAGAAACGCGCCCTTGCCGCGCGGAACGCGGCCGCCAAGCCTGGCGCCTCGCGAAAAGCTGCGCCACAGGCACCGACCTCTCCAGCGCCCGCGGTCGCACCTTTGCCGGTCCCGGCCGGCCGGTGAGCGCCCCGGCGATCTCCCGGGAGGCGACCGCGGTCGTCGACGCGGACCTGCCCCACGCAAGGACCGCGACGCTGACGCGGCGCATCGGCGCACTGGCCTACGAGGCGCTGCTGCTGGTCGCGATGGCGTTCGGCGTCGGCTTCATGCTGCTGCCGCTCGTCTCGCCGTCTGCCGGCGGGACGCAGCACGACCTCGCGATCCCCTCGCTGCTCGCTCGCGCAATCACGTTTTGCGCGCTGGTCGGCGGCGCCGCGCTGTATTACGCATGGTGCTGGAGCCACGGCCGGCGCACGCTGCCGCAGAAGACCTGGCGCCTGCGACTGGCGAGCCGTGAAGGAGGAGCGCCGTCCTGGCCGCAGGCGCTGCTGCGCTACGCCGCAGCCTGGATCGGCCCGGCGATGGCGCTCGCCGGATATGCGGCATTGCAGGGCACCGATCACCCGCGCAACGCGCTCGCCTTCATCCTGGTCAACTACTGCTGGGCACTGTTCGATCGCGATGGTCAGTTCCTGCACGACCGCATCGCCGGGACCCGCGTCGTCGCTGCCTAGCGGCGGCGCGCGAGCGCGACACCGCCCACGATCAGGCCCATGCCCACCAACGCTGCCACCCCGAGGCGCTCGCCGAACAGCAGGAACGCCATCAGCGCGGTCACCGGCGGCACCAGGTAGAACAGGCGCGCGACATCGGCGGCCGCGCCGTGGCGCAGAAGCCAGTACAGCACGCTGATCGCGCCCACCGACAGCACGATGACCGACCAGCCGAGCGCAAACAGGAACTGCGCCGTGTAGACGATCGGCTGCGGCTCGGCAACGGCGACGATCGGGGCATAGACCAGCGCGCAGGCGGTGAACTGGATCACGGCGCCGGCCCGCAGGTCGACGTGGGAAGCGTGCTTCTTCTGGTAGAGGGTCCCGACACTGATGCCGACCAGCGCGGCGACGATCGGAACGAGCGTCGCGCCATCTGCGCCCGCGCCGAGCTTGTGGCGCACGACCAGGTAGACGCCGGCGAGGCCCAGTGCGAGTCCCACCCACTGGCGCGCTTCGACACGCTCGGCGAGCCACACGCGCGCAAGGAACACCGTCAGGATCGGCTGGAGTCCGACGAGCATCGCGCTGGTCCCGGCGGGCATGCCTCCGGCGATCGACATGAACACGCCGCCGAGATAGACCCCGTGCACGAGCCACGCCGCGATCGCCGCGTGGGCGATCTGCCGCGGGTCCCGCGGCCAGGTCGCGCCGCTCGCCAGCGCGACGGCACCCATCAGCGCCGCGACCAGCGTGAAGCGCAGCAGCAGGAACTTGAGCGGTGGCGCGTACGGCAGGCCGTAGCGCGCCGCGATGAACCCGGTGCTCCAGAGGACGACGAACAGCGCCGGCAGCAGCGCCCCGGCGCGCGTTCCAGCGCGGCGATCCCCGACGACGATCTCAAGCCTTTCCAGCGCGCTGCTTGCCTCGGAAGCGCTTGGCGCTGGCGACGATCTCCTGCTTCGCCTCCTCGGGGCCTACCCACCCGGACAGGCGAACCCACTTGCCCGGCTCGAGATCCTTGTAATGCTCGAAGAAGTGCGCGATCTGCGCGAGCTGGATTTCCGGGAGGTCGCGGGGCGTCCCGATCGCGCGGTACAGCGACGACAGCCTGTCGATCGGCACGGCAAGGACCTTGGCGTCGCCCCCCGCCTCGTCGTCCATCTTCAGCATGCCGATCGGCCGGCAGCGCACGACCACGCCCGTGATCAGTGGCACCGGCGACAGTACGAGCACGTCGCAGGGGTCGCCGTCATCGGATAATGTCTGCGGTATGTAGCCGTAGTTGCACGGGTAGTGCATCGCCGTCGACATGAAGCGGTCGACGAATACCGCGCCGGTGTCCTTGTCCACTTCGTACTTGATCGGCTCGCCATGCATCGGGATCTCGATGACCACGTTGCAGTCGTTCGGCAGATCGGCGCCGGCGGGAACGCGATCGAGACTCATCGGCGATCGTTCGGGGCAGTGGCGGCGACGGGAGGAGATGCGGCTGGAGGATGCGGTGCGCGCCGATTATACCGGGCCGGGCGCGGCGACGAGCGTGGCCGCGCGGGTATCATCGCGCGGATGAATCCCCAGGCTCGCGCCGCGACGCGGGCGGCGGGCACTCCGGAGAATCCGTTCGCGGCCCCCGCTGCATCCAATCGTGATTCCTGCCGAGGCCACCGATGCGCCGCGCACTGCTTCCGTTGCTGATCCTGGTGTGCGTCGCCATCGCCGCAGCGCTGGCCTGGCTCACGCTCAATCACGCGAGGATGCCCAGGGCCCCGGCCGCGAGCACTCCCGCGACCCTGCAAACCCGCAGCGTAGCGCCGTTCCACCGGATCGAGGTGGGCGGAGTCGCCGACGTGACCCTTATCCAGGGCGACGCCGAATCGGTCGAGATATCGGTGCCGGCAGGAGGCGCGGCGGTCGACGCAACAGTGCGCAACGGCTCGCTGGTCGTCGCGCGGCGCGATCGCGCGCGGACCTGGTTCTGGCTGTTCGGCTCCGGATCGAAGGAACCGGCGTCCCGCATCACCATCCGGTTCCGGACCCTCGATGCGATCGCGCTCTCGGGCGCCGTGAAGCTCGACGCCGGGACACTGCGGACGCAAACGCTGGAAATCGCCGCATCGGGTGGCTCATCGCTGCGGATCGGACAGCTCGACGCCCAGCGATTGCGCGTCGCCGGGTCGGGCGCGCTCGATGCGACGATCGCAGGACGCGTCGTCGACGAGACGGTTGCCATCTCCGGTGCGGGCTCCTACCGCGCAGAGGGGCTGCATGCCGACCACGCGTCGGTCGACGTCAGCGGCATCGGCAGCGTCGTGGTCGATGCGGACAAGACGCTGCGCGCAACGATCTCGGGCGCGGGCAGCATCGAGTATCTCGGTGATCCCCGGGTCAGCCAGCACGTCAGCGGCATTGGAAGCGTGCGCCGGCGTCCGTCTCCTTGAACAGCAGGCGCAACCCGGTCGTCGCATCGACGTCCGGATGCACACCGGGCTGGACGCGGACATCGGAAACGCGGCAGTCGTCGAGCAGCGAAACGAGCATTCCGGCGACATCTCGCACCGCATCGTAGGGATGGAGCGGACAGCGGAAACCTTCCGCGTCCCGCGGCTCGAACGGCGACGACAGCGACAGGCGCAACTCCCCGCCCCCGGGTGCATCGTCGGCGCGATGTGCACTGATGACCGCGGTCGGCTCGCCGACGCTCGCACGCAGCCGGCGAATCGCATTGCTTGCGAACACCTGCGCGCCGATCTCGCGTTGCGCCGTGCGACCGATGCGCAGAGCCGCGACGAGCCGCGCCGGCGCCCGCGGCAACGCGAGCACCGACGCGCCGGGCACCGCGAGGCCCGCGCTCAACCGTTGTGCAAACGGCATTCCCCATCGCCCGACCTCGCCCCCGCGCAACGGATCGAAGCCCGCTGCGGTGAGGGCGACCCCGACGACGAAGCGCAGGAATACTCGCTCGCCCGCGCCGCGGAGATCGAGGTCCGCGGCGGGCACGGCCAGCGACGGCATCGGCGCAGTGGCGAGACCTTCGGCGATGCGACATTGCGCGAGCAACGCAGGCAGTCGCGGCAGGTCGATCGCTTCGGCCCGGGTGAGCGCGGTTGCCAGCGCAAAGGTCTCGCAGCCTTCCAGCGCGCGGTGCTCGCGCAGCAGCGCCGCGAGGCCCTCGCGCTCCTGCATCGCGGCGGGCAGCCTCGCGTGCGCAGGCTGTGACGTCCGGCCCGCAACGACGACGACGGGAATGGCGAACAGCGTCGTCGCCAGCGCGCCGGCCGCTGCGCCCGCCTCGCGCTCCGCCGCCTCAAGCGCTCGCCACAGGTAGCGTGCTGCGGGCAGCGCAGTCGCTTCGGCCAGCGCCTTCGCGAGCGCGCCGCCATCCCCCGACCTGATCAGCGGTACGAGCGCTCGCCGCATGTCGTCGCGCGCAGCGTCTTCTTCGCGGGTCGTTCGCGCATCGAGGCCGGCCACGGCCAGCGCATGCAGCCGCGCGACCACGGCGTCGGACGCCGGTGCGGCCCGCCACGCGCGAGGGTCGGCGAGCCGGTCGAGCGCTTCATC
>DASYXO010000079.1:0-29123 GCA_035934825.1 Casimicrobiaceae bacterium | reverse complement strand
CGTCACCTGGGAGACGCAGCAGACCGACTATCCGCGTACGCGTCCCGACCTGCCCAACCACGAGCCGCGAGGCTGCGCGCGTGGCGCGTCGTACTCGTGGTACCTGTACAGCGCCAATCGCGTGAAATACCCGCTGGTGCGCGCCCGACTGCTCAAGCACTGGCGCGCCGCACTGGCGATCGCGAAGTCCCCGGTCGATGCCTGGGCCAGCATCGTCGAGAACGAGCAGGCTCGCCGCGAATGGGTGGCACAGCGCGGGCTCGGCGGCTTCGTCCGCTCGACCTGGGACGAGGTGAACGAGCTTGTCGCGAGCGCCAACGTCTACACGATCAAGAAGCGCGGTCCCGACCGGGTCATCGGCTTCTCGCCGATCCCGGCGATGAGCATGGTCAGCTACGCCGCGGGCAGCCGCTACCTGAGCCTGATCGGTGGCGTGTGCATGAGCTTCTATGACTGGTATTGCGACCTGCCGCCCTCTTCCCCGCAGACCTGGGGCGAGCAGACCGACGTGCCGGAGAGCGCCGACTGGTACAACAGCACGTTCCTGATCGCCTGGGGCTCGAACGTGCCCCAGACCCGCACGCCGGACGCCCATTTCTTCACCGAGGTGCGCTACAAGGGCGCGAAGATCGTCGCGGTCACCCCCGACTATGCCGAGGTCAGCAAGCTCGCCGACCTGTGGCTGCACCCCAAGCAGGGCACCGACGCCGCGCTCGCGATGGCGATGGGCCATGTGATCCTGAAGGAGTTCTATTTCGGCGCGAACGGCAAGCCGCGCCCTGCCTATTTCGACGATTACGCGCGGCGCTACACCGACCTGCCGCTGCTGGTCGAGCTGAAGGAAACGACGCTGGACGACGGTCGCCGGGCGTGGGTCCCTGATCGCTACCTGCGGGCGAGCGACTTCGCCGACCGCCTCGGACAGGACAACAACCCCGACTGGAAGACCGTCGCTTTCGACACCACCGGCAAGGTCGTGCTGCCCAACGGCTCGATCGGATTCCGCTGGGGCCCCGATGGGCGTCCCGACGCGGGCCGCTGGAACCTCGAGGAAAGGGACGCACGCGGCAGCGCCGAGGTGACGCTCAAGCTGTCGGTGATCGAGGATGGCAGCCAGGCGAGCGAGACCGTCGATGTCGCCTTCCCCTATTTCGGCGGCATCCAGGTACCCCATTTCACTGCCAATGCGCAAGGCGCAGACGTGCGTATCTGCAGGGCGCCGGCGGTGAAGCTGGCGCTGGGCGGGGAAGGCAGCGCCCGCACGGCGCGGGTCGCGACGGTGTTCGACCTGCTGGCCGCCAACTACGGTCTCACCCGCGGTCTGCCGGGCGAGGCCGATACCGGCTACGACGACAACACCCCCTACACGCCGGCGTGGCAGGAAGCGATCACCGGGGTCCCGCGCACGCAGGCGATCGCGGTCGCGCGACAGTTCGCCGACAACGCAGCCAGGACCCGCGGCAAGTCGATGGTGATCATCGGTGCCGGAATGAATCACTGGTACCACAGTGACATGAATTACCGCGCGATCATCAACATGCTGATGCTCTGCGGCTGCGTGGGCCAGAGCGGCGGCGGCTGGGCGCACTACGTCGGCCAGGAAAAGCTGCGGCCGCAAACCGGATGGACCGCGCTCGCCTTCGCGCTCGACTGGATCCGCCCCCCGCGGCAGATGAACAGCACGAGCTTCTTCTACGCGCACAGCGACCAGTGGCGCTACGAGAAGCTCGAGGTCGGCGAGATCCTCTCCCCGCTTGCCGACAAGGCGAGCTATCCGGGCGCGATGATCGACTACAACGCCCGCGCCGAGCGCATGGGCTGGCTGCCCAGCGCCCCGCAGCTCAGGACCAACCCGATCGAGGTCGTGCGCGCCGCGCAGGCGGCGGGCCAGGACCCGAAGGACTACGCGGTCGCGGGCCTGAAGAGCGGCGCGCTGAAGCTGAGCTGCGAGGACCCCGATCATCCCGACAACTGGCCGCGCAACCTGTTCGTCTGGCGCTCGAACCTGCTGGGCTCCTCGGGCAAGGGCCACGAATATTTCCTCAAGCACCTGCTTGGCACGACACACGGCGTGCAGGGACAGGACCTCGCGGCACGCGGCGCCCCGGGCCATGCGAAGCCGCTGGAAGTTGCCTGGCACGCCAGGGCGCCGGAGGGCAAGCTCGACCTGCTGGTCACCCTCGACTTCCGGATGAGCACCACCTGCCTCTACTCGGACGTCGTGCTTCCCACCGCGACCTGGTACGAGAAGAACGACCTCAACACCAGCGACATGCATCCCTTCATCCACCCGCTCTCGACGGCGGTGGACCCGGCATGGCAGGCGAGGAGCGACTGGGAGATCTACAAGGGCTTCGCGAAGGCGTTCAGCGAAGTCTGCGTCGGCCATCTCGGTGTCGAGAAGGAACTCGTGCTGACACCACTGATGCACGACACCCCGGCCGAGCTCGCACAGCCGATGGACGTCGCCGACTGGAAGCGGGGCGAATGCGAGCTGGTACCGGGCAAGACCGCGCCGCAGATGACGGTGGTGGAGCGCGACTATCCGAACGTCTACCGGCGCTACACGGCGCTGGGCCCGCTGATGGCAAAGATCGGCAACGGCGGGAAGGGCATCGCGTGGAACACCCAGGACGAGGTGCGCTCGCTCGCCGAGCTCAACGGCAAGGTCGCCGACGAAGGTGAGACGCAGGGTCTTCCGCGCATCGACACCGACATCGACGCCTGCGAGGTCGTGATGATGCTCGCCCCCGAGACCAACGGCCACGTCGCGGTCAAGGCGTGGAATGCGCTGTCGAAGATAACCGGCCGCGAGCACGCCCACCTCGCGCTGCATCGCGAGGACGAGAAGATCCGCTTCCGCGACATCCAGGCGCAGCCGCGCAAGATCATCAGCTCGCCGACCTGGAGCGGGCTCGAGAGCGAGAAGGTCAGCTATAACGCCGGCTACACCAACGTCCACGAGCTGATCCCGTGGCGCACGCTGTCGGGTCGCCAGCAGTTCTACCAGGACCATCGCTGGATGCGCGACTTCGGCGAGGGTTTCGTCAGCTACCGCCCGCCAGTGGACCTGAAGACGCTCGCCGAGGTCGCAGGCCTCAAGTCCAACGGCCATCCCGAGATCCCGCTCAACTTCATCACGCCGCACCAGAAGTGGGGAATCCACTCGACCTACACCGACAACCTGATGATGCTGACGCTTAACCGCGGGGGCCCGGTGATCTGGCTGTCCGAGGACGACGCTGCAAAGGGGGGCATCGTGGACAACGACTGGATCGAGCTGTTCAACGCCAACGGCGCGATCGCGGCGCGAGCCGTGGTGAGCCAGCGCGTCAAGCCGGGGATGGTGATGATGTACCACGCGCAGGAGAAGACCATCAACACGCCGGGCTCCGAGATCACCGGTACCCGCGGCGGCATCCACAACTCGGTGACGCGCGTCGTGCTCAAACCCACGCACATGATCGGGGGCTACGCCCAGCTTTCGTACGGCTTCAACTACTACGGCACGATCGGCACCAACCGCGACGAGTTCGTGCTGGTGCGCAAGATGGCCCGGGTCGACTGGCTCGACGACGAGCCGGCCGTGGCAACCGGCCAGTGACTGGAGATCGGCGATGAAGATTCGTGCGCAGATCGGCATGGTGCTGAACCTCGACAAGTGCATCGGCTGCCATACCTGCTCGGTGACCTGCAAGAACGTCTGGACCAACCGGCCGGGCATGGAATACGCATGGTTCAACAACGTCGAGACCAAGCCCGGCATCGGCTACCCGAAGGAGTGGGAGAACCAGGACAAGTGGAACGGCGGCTGGGTGCGCAACCTCGACGGCTCGATCGTTCCCAGGCAAGGCGGCAAGTGGAAGATCCTGATGCGGATCTTCGCCAATCCGAACCTGCCGCAGATCGACGACTACTACGAGCCTTTCACGTTCGACTACGAGCACCTGCAGTCGGCGCCCGAGTTGAAAGCGGCACCGACCGCACGCCCGCGCAGCCTGATCACCGGCGAGCGGATGGACAAGATCGTCTGGGGGCCGAACTGGGAGGAGATCCTCGGCGGAGAGTTCGCCAAGCGCAGCCGCGACACGAACTTCGACGAGGTGCAGAAGGAGATCTACGGGCAGTTCGAGCACACCTTCATGATGTACCTGCCACGGCTGTGCGAGCACTGCCTCAATCCGGCCTGCGTCGCCTCCTGCCCGTCGGGGTCGATCTACAAGCGCGAGGAGGACGGGATCGTCCTGATCGACCAGGACAAGTGCCGCGGCTGGCGCATGTGCGTCTCGGGCTGCCCGTACAAGAAGATCTACTACAACTGGCAGAGCGGAAAGGCGGAGAAGTGCATCTTCTGCTACCCGCGGATCGAGGCCGGCCAGCCCACCGTGTGCTCGGAGACCTGCGTCGGGCGAATCCGCTACCTGGGCGTCCTGCTCTACGACGCGGACCGCATCGAGCAGGCAGCGAGCGTCGAGCGCGACCGCGACCTGTTCCGGGCCCAGCTCGACCTGTTCCTCGATCCCCACGATCCCGCGGTCATCGAGCAGGCGCGCAGCGACGGGGTGCCTGCCGCGTGGCTGGAAGCGGCGAAGGTCAGCCCCGTCTACAAGATGGCCGTGGACTGGAAGGTCGCGCTGCCGCTGCATCCCGAGTACCGGACGCTGCCGATGGTCTGGTACGTGCCGCCGCTGTCCCCGATCACTGCCGCGGCCAATGCCGGGCAGATTGGCGCCAATGGCGAGATCCCCGAGGTACGGCAGCTGCGCATCCCCGTTCAGTACCTCGCCAACCTGTTGACTGCCGGCGACACGCTGCCCGTCCTGCGCGCGCTCGAGCGCCTGCTGGCGATGCGCGCCTGGCAGCGCGACAAGCATGTCGAGGGACGCCAGAACCTCGAGGTGCTGGCCCAGGTCGGCCTGACCGACGTCGAGGTCGAGGACATGTACAAGGTGATGGCGATCGCGAACTACGAGGACCGCTTCGTGATCCCGACCACGCATCGCGAGTACGCCGAGGATGCCTACGACCTGCGCGGCGGATGTGGATTCTCGTTCGGCAACGGCTGCTCGGACGGCACGAGCGAGACCAGCCTGTTCGGGGGAAAGAAGAAGCGCACGATTCCGATCAAGGCCGCCGTATGAGCGGCGCAATGAAACGAGCGGGCATGAGCGCGACGGGCCGCCCCGAGCGCGAATACCGGAGTGCGCAGCACGAAGGAAGTCCAGTGAGCGCGACGGGCCGCCCCGAGCGCGAATACCGGAGTGCGCAGCACGAAGGTAGTCCAGTGAGCGCGACGGGCCGCCCCGAGCGCGAATACCGGAGCGCGCAGCACGAAGGTAGTCCAGTGAGCGCGAATACCGGAGCGCGCAGCACGAAGGAAGTCCAGTGACCCACGATCCGCGTCACCTCAGGACGCTGCGCGCGCTGGCGGCGCTGCTCCAGTATCCGGATGCACGGCTGCGCGCAGCCCTGCCCGAGATCGTCGAAGCTCTCGACGGCGAGCGCGCGCTGTCGCGTTCGCGCAGCGCCGAGCTGGTCGCACTTGCACGGCGAATCGCCGCAGCAGATCCCTACGATGCGGAGGCCGATTACGTCGAGACCTTCGACCGCGGCCGCGCCACGTCGCTGCAGGTGTTCGAGCACGTGCATGGCGACTCGCGCGAGCGCGGGCCGGCCCTGGTCGATCTGCGCAGCATGTACGAACAGGCCGGGCTGCGCCTCGCGCATGGTGAAATGCCCGATTACCTGCCGGTGATCCTCGAGTTCGCGTCGACACAGCCCAAGCGCGAGGCGCGCGAGTTCCTGGGCGAGCTCCTGCACGTGCTGCGGGTGATCTTCAGCGCGCTGGTCGCGCGGCGCAATCCCTACGCCGCAGTCCTCGCTGCGGCGATCGAGCTGGCCGGCGGCAGGGCCGAAGCCGTGGCAGTCGCGGCCGAGCCCGCGCTCGACGAGGCCTGGGCGGAGCCGCCGGCATTCGACGGCTGCAGCGCGCGCGGCCAGGCAAGCCCCCAGGGGCTGACCGGCGTGGCGCAGCCGATCCGCATCGTCCGCAAGTCCGTGGCATCGGAAGGAGGCAAGGCATGAACGGCTGGCTCGACACCCTGCTCTTCGGCGACTACCCGTACGTCTGCCTGACCGTGTTCCTGCTGGGGAGCCTGATCCGCTATGACCGCGACCAGTACACGTGGAAGAGCGATTCGTCGCAACTGCTGCGTCGCGGGCAGCTGCAATGGGGCAGCAACTTGTTCCACGCCGGCGTGCTGTTCCTGTTCTTCGGGCACGCCTTCGGCATGCTGACGCCGCACGCCGTCTACGAGCCTTTCATCGGCGCCGGCGCCAAGCAGCGGCTGGCGATGGTGTCGGGTGGCATCGCCGGCGCCCTCGCGTTCATCGGAATCACGCTGCTGCTGCAGCGACGGCTGTTCGACCCGAGGATCCGCGTGACCTCCAGGTCCAGCGATATCCTGATCCTCGAGCTCCTGTGGCTGCAGCTCGCCCTCGGCCTCGCGACGATCCCGCTGTCGGCCCGGCACCTGGACGGCTCGATGATGCTGCTGCTGGCCGGCTGGGCGCAGCGCATCGTCACCTTCCGTTCCGGCGCAGTGGAGCTGATCGCGGGCGCGAGCTGGGTATTCAAGGCGCACATGTTCCTCGGCATGACCCTCTTCCTGGTGTTCCCGTTCACGCGGCTGGTCCACGTATGGAGCGGCTTCGGGACACTGGCGTACGTCCTGCGCCCATACCAGCTGGTGCGCAGCCGGCGCGTCGGAATCCCGCGCAGCCCGCGCGCACTCCCATGACCGGGACTGCGACGACCACCTGCGACAGCGCCCTCGTCGCAAGCGTCAACGGCGTCCCGCTGCATGGCGCCGGCGCGATGCCGGAGGCCACCGAGCTTCGCCAGCGCACCTGCACCGAGCTGCTGCGCCAGGCCGCGCAGCGCGCGGGAATGCTGCCCATCGACGACGTGCCCGCCACCGATGGCATTATCAGCGCGGCGGCCGCGGCGGCAATCGAGCGTCTGGTCGATCGGGAGGTTCGCGTAACCGAACCGTCGGACGAGGCCTGCCGTCGCCACTACGCCGCACACCCCGAGCGCTACGGCGCCCGGGAACGCCTGCGGCTGCGCCACGTGCTGTTCGCAGTGACGCCAGGCGTCGACGTCAACGCGCTGCGCAAGCGCGCCGAGGCGCTCCTGGTATCGCTGCGCTGCGCCGATCCGGCGTCGGATGCGTTCGCCGAGGCCGCGCGCCAGTGGTCCAACTGCCCCAGTGCCCGCCAGGGCGGGGGAAAGGCCGGGGAGCTGGGCTGGATGTCCCTCGAGGAATGCTCGCCGGATTTCGCGCGCGAGGTCTTCTCCCGGGACCGCGGCGCCCGCGTTGGCGTCCTGCCTCAGTTGGTGCGCAGCCGCTCCGGCCTGCACATCGTCGAAGTCCAGGCGCGCGCGTCGAACGCGGCCACGCCTTACGAGGGCGTGCGAGAATCAGTCGCGAGCTGCCTGCGGAATCGGGATTTCGTTACCGCACTGCGGCAGTACCTTCGACTGCTGGCGGATGCCGCGATGCTCGAGAACATCGACCTCGACGCGACTGCGTCGCCGGTGCTGCAGTGACAACATGGCTCGGCAGGCCGCAGCTCACCCAGTCGGTACTGGCGCTGCAGCGGTACCCGTCCCGCGGGTCTTTGTCCCCACACGGCTTGCCATGGGCGAGGAGCCGGGCAAGCTGTATCGGCGGCCGCTGCCCGTCGAGCACCCGCGTTCCGAATCTCCGCGTCGCCCTGTAGCCCGCTGTCAGGACCGGGTCCGCCGCGGCGGGATCGCCGGCGGGCCGCCGTCCGGACGCGGCGCTGGACGACGAAGTGGCGAAGCCGATCCGATGGTAAGCTTCATATTCCATTCCGCCGACCGCAGCGCAGCCGCGGCGGCGCGCGCAACCGCCGGTGGCATTGCAGACCACCGGGGTCGCGCACAACCTTTGGGGGCTCACATGTACCGCTACCTGTCCAGACTATCCCTCGGCGCGGCGCTCGCCGGCGCCTGCGCGGCACTCTCGTTCTCGGCCCCCGCGGCCGCCACGATCACCCTCGGTGCGTCGGTCCAGCTCTCGGGCGGGCTCGCCAACACCGGCCGCTACTACCGCGATGGCTACGAATTCGCGATCGACCAGATCAACAAGGCCGGGGGCATCAAGGTCGGCGGCAAGCAGGAGCAGCTGGCGCTCAAGATCCTCGACAACCAGTCCGACAACAATCTGGCAGTCCGCCAGTACACGCAACTTATCACCGCCGACAAGATCAACCTGCTGCTCGGACCCTTCGCGAGCGACGCGGTGCTCGCGACGTCGTCGGTGGCCGAGAAGTACGAAGTGCCGATGGTCCAGGGCGGCGGCGCGTCGGACCAGATCTTCAGTCGCGGCTACAAGTACATCTTCGGCACGCTGCCGGTGGCAAGCAAGTATTTCGAGAGCACGATCGATGCAATGGGCAAGCTCGCGCCAGCGCCGAAGACGGCGGCGCTCCTGTTCGCCGACGACGCCTTCGACGTGGCGGTCGCCGACGGCACGCGCAAGCTGCTGCAGAAGGCCGGACTCAAGATCGTCCTCGACGAGCGCTACAGCAGCAATGCGTCCGACTTCTCGTCGCTCCTGTCACGAATCAAGTCCGACCAGCCCGACGTCGTACTGGTCTCGGGCCACGAAACCGAGGTCCTGAACTTCATCCGCCAGGCCAAGAGCCTCGGCGTCAGTCCCCATTTCTACAGCTTCACCGTGGGCGTACCCAGCGCGGACTTCCGCAAGGCGCTGGGCAAGGACGCCGACTATGCTTTCGGAATGACGTCGTGGCTGCCGTCCGCAGCGGAGAAGGACGGGTGGTTCGGCGATGCCGACAAGTTCGCCGCCGCCTGGCATCAGCGCTTCGGCTACGAGCCGGACTATCATGCGGCCTCCGCGGTCGCCGACGTCGAGGCCTACGCCAAGGCCATCGCGGCCGCGGGGTCGACCGACCCGAAGAAGGTGCGCGACGCGATCGCGCACCTCGACTTCCCGTCGCTCTACGGCCGCATCCGCTTCGACGCAGTGGGGCAGATCAGCCTGCCGCAGACGGTGATCCAGGTGCAGAACGGCAAGGTGGTGCCGATCTACGGCGGTACCGGATTCATCGGCAAGGCCGAATACCCGATGCCGGCGTGGAGCAAGCGCTGAAGCCTCCCGTCGCGCCGCGAGGCCGGGCACCTCGGCCGGCCCGCAGCGGTGCGCCCGGCAGCGGGCTGGGCGCATCGACAGGCGTGATCGCCCGGCTCGCGCGCGGCTGATCGCAGCACCACCCCATGGATCTGCTCTGGCAGGGTCTCGTCAACGGCATCCTGCTCGGTGGGCTCTATGCGTTGATGGCGCTCGGGCTCGCCCTGGTGTGGGGCGTCCTGAACATCGTGAACCTCGCGCATGGCGCGTTCATCATGCTCGGGGGCTATGCCTGCTACTACATGTTCAGCGGCCTGGGAATCGATCCGTTCCTCGCCCTGCCGGCGACCATGGCCGCACTGTTCGTTTTCGGCTACCTGCTCCAGCGCCACCTGATCAACCTGGTCATCCGCGCGCCGATGTTCAACACGCTGCTGCTGACTTTCGGCATCGACGTCGTGCTGACGTACTCGGCGCAGATCGCGTTCTCGGCGGATTTCCGCACGATCAATCCGTCCTACGCCGGCGCGCACTTCACCTGGCTGGGCGCGACCATCCCGCTGGTGCGCTTGATCGCGTGCGCGATCGCGATCGCGCTCACGCTGCTGCTGTGGCTGTTCCTCGCGCGGACGAGGCTCGGACGAGCGATCCGCGCGACCGCCCAGAACCTCGTCGCTGCGCGCCTCTACGGTGTCGAGCCGCGCAGCATCTACGCACTGACGTTCGGCATCGGTGCGGCGCTCGCAGGCGGCGCGGGCGCGCTCTACGGAGTCGTGTCCCAGCTCAATCCCTACATCGGCGTGAGCCTGACTGCCAAGTCCTTCGTGATCGCGATCATCGGCGGCCTCGAAAGCCCGCTGGGCGTGATCGCGGGCGGACTGATCCTCGGCCTCGTCGAATCGATGACGTCGCTGTACGTCGGGGCAACCTACACCGATGTCGCGAGCTTCGGCATCCTGGTGCTGGTGCTGATCGTGCGCCCGACCGGTCTGTTCGGAAGGACCGCGTGAAGCGTCCGCTCGCCCGCGCGGGGCTCGCCGCGGCGCTGGTGGCGCTGGCGGGCGTTCCCTGGATCGCGTCGCCCAGCATCGTGCAGTTCGGCATCAACATGCTGCTTCTCGCCGCGCTGGCCCAGGGCTGGAACATCATCGGTGGCTACACCGGCTACGCGTCGTTCGGCAACTCGGTGTTCTACGGCCTCGGCAGCTACGGCACCGCGATCGCGATGCTGCGCTGGCACCTTCCCTTCGGCGTCGGACTTGCACTCGGCACGGTGATTGCGGTGGCCTTCGCCGCGCTGTTCGGACGCGCGATCCTGCGCCTGCGCGGCCATTACTTCGCGATCTGCACGCTGGGACTCGCCGAGGTGATGACGGCGATCGTCTCGAATCTCGAGATCACCGGGCGCAACACGGGGCTGGTGCTGCCGCTGCTGCGCGGTGACGTGCTGTTCTACGAGCTTTCGCTGGCACTGGTCATCGTCGCTACGCTGATCGTCGCGTGGATCGCGCACAGCCGCTTCGGCTACGGGCTGATCGCGATCCGCGAGAACGAGGAGGCCGCCGCGGCGATGGGCGTGGACACGACGCGCTACAAGGTCCTCGCGTTCTCGCTCTCAGCGGCGATCAGCGCGCTGGCCGGTGGCATCCACGCCTACTGGATCACCTTCATCGACCCGGTCAGCGCCTTCGACATCGGCCTCAACGTCAAGATGATCATCGTCACCGTTTTCGGCGGCCCCGGTTCGATCCTCGGGCCGGTGCTGGGTGCCTTCGTCCTGTCCGGGATCTCCGAGGTGCTATCAACCGAGATCTCGACCGTGGCCGGCCTGTTCTTCGGCGCAGTGATCGTCGTCGCCGTCGTGTTCATGCCGCGCGGCGTGGCCGACCTGATCCGGCGCTTCGACAGATACCGCTGGCGGTACTTCGCCGAGAACGTCCGCGCCAACCGGTTGTAGCGCCATGGAACCGGTCCTCAGCGTTCGCCACCTGACCAAGCGCTTCGCGGGACTCACCGCGCTGTCCGACGTGAGCTTCGATCTCGGCAGGGGTGAGATCCTCGGCTTGATCGGCCCGAACGGGGCGGGCAAGACGACCCTGGTCAACCTGATCAGCGGCGCGTTCCGGGCGAGTGAAGGTGACCTGCTGTTCGAGGGCGGGCCGATCGGCGCGCTGCCCTCGCATCGCCGCGCCAAGCTCGGCATCGGCCGCACGTTCCAGATCATGCGGCCGTTCCCCGGTCTCTCGGTTCTGGACAACGTGGCGGTCGGCGCACTGTTTGGCACCGGCGGCGGTCACCGGCAACTCGGGATCGCCCGCGAGCTCGCACAGCAGAAGCTCGAGTTCGTCGGCCTCGCCCATCGCGCAGACCGTCCCGCGGAGGCGCTGGGCGGCCCCGACCGCAAGCGCCTCGAGCTCGCCAAGGCGCTGGCCATGAACCCGCGGCTGCTGCTGCTCGACGAGGTCATGGCCGGATTGAACCTCGCCGAGCTCGAAGCGGTGTTCACGATCATCCGCAAGGTCCGCGACGAAGGCGTGAGCGTGCTGGTGATCGAGCACGTGATGAAGGCGATCCGCAGCCTCTCCGACCGCCTGCTGGTCCTGCACCACGGCGAGAAGATCGCCGAAGGCGTGCCGCAGCAGGTGCTCGCGGACCCGACGGTCGTCGAAGCCTACCTCGGCCGCAGGCGCGCGGCGCACGAGGGCTCCGGAACATGAGCGAACCGCTGCTCGCCGTCCGCGGTCTCGGGGCCGGCTACGGCGAGATGCCGGTGCTGCGCGACATCGACGTCGAGATCCGCGAGCGGGAGATCGTCGCGCTGGTCGGAAGCAACGCCGCCGGCAAGACGACGCTGCTGCGCGCGTTGTCGGGCGTCCTGCCCCATACCGGGCAGATCCGGTTCGCAGGCGAGGACATCGGCGGCGTGCCCTCGGACCGGATCTTCGCACTGGGCCTCGTCCAGGTTCCCGAAGGACGCCAGCTATTCGGCCAGATGACCGTGCAGGACAACCTGCTGATGGGGGCGTATCGACGCCGCGGACGCCTCGATCTCGCGCAGGATCTCGAGCGCGTCTACATGCTGTTCCCGGTGCTCAAGGAGCGGCGCCGCCAGTTCGCCGGGAGCATGTCCGGCGGCGAGCAGCAGATGTGTGCGATGGCGCGCGCGCTGGTCGCAAGACCCAGGCTGCTGATGATCGACGAGATGAGCCTGGGCCTCGCGCCCGCGATCGTCGACCAGCTCCTCGACGTGCTGGTCGAGATCCGCGGACAGGGCGTGACCGTTCTCCTCGTCGAGCAGGACGTGTTCTCTGCGTTGCGCGTCGCCGACCGCGGCTACGTGCTCGAATCGGGGGCAATCGTGCGGGAGGGATCTGCCCGGGACCTTAGCGACGACCCCGAAGTGCAGCGCGCCTACCTGGGCGTCTAGCGGCCCGCCAGGAACGCGGCGACGGCCGGAATCGCCCGCAGCCGCGCGAGCTCGTCCGCGTCGGGTAGCTGCGGCCGATCGCGCTGCGCATCGACCATGCACAGGAATCCCAGCGGCACATCGGCCGCCGCCCGGAACTGATGCCAGGTCAGCGGTGGCACGCTCACGAGGTCGAGCGCCTTGACTGCGTGCACCTGCTCCCCTACCAGCACCATGCCGCGGCCGCGCAGGATCATCACCGCATGCGCGTGGACGTGCCGCTCGAGCGTCGAATGGCCGGCCGAGGCGACCTCGAAATAGCGCAGCTCGCCATGCATGTCGGCACGCGCGAAGAGCGTCTGGCGCGTGACATCGTGAAACGACGCGGCAGCGTCCTCCTTGTACGCCCTCACGGCGACGCCGCTCCAGCGAAATGCATCGTCCTGCTGCAGGAAGGCTCGTACCGGACTCTCGTTCATCGTGCTACTCCGTGGACGGCCGCGACGAAATCCCGGCAGCGCTCGGCGAGCGGCTCGCGGGCCGCGAGCAAGCTGCCGCCGATCAGCAGCATCGTGTCGGTGCCGAACTGCGCACAGATCTCGGGGACGCGCTCGACGCTCATCCCGCCCGCAGGTACGGGCAGCATCGATGCGAGCTCGTGCCAGGGCTCGCGCGCCGCTGCGGCGATCGCATTGCACACGTCGCTGGAATAGCCGAAGCGCCCGCCTGCATTGGGAAAGATCGTCGCATCCGCTCCGAACATCCGGAACAGTCTGCCCAGCAGCAGCGGCGGCGCGATGCGCGCCACCCCGGCGAGCGCCGGATGCGCGATGATCGGCGCGTTCACTTCGCGCGCGAGCGCCGCCAGCGCCGCGACACCGGCGATCATCGGCGCGACGAGAAACATGCGTACGCCGCAGTCCTCCGCGACCGCCACCTGCTCGCGCATGCGCCCGTAATGACCGCTGAGGCTCGGTGCGTAGACCGAATGCCCGCCGGTCTCCCGGTTCGCCTCGTCGACTGCCCGCTGCACCTCGCGAACGCGCTGGCCGAAAGGGGCCGCCGCCTGGTCGGCGAGCCCGTGGTCGTCCTTGATCACGTCGATGCCGGCGAGCGCGAACGTGCGCGCGATCTTCGCGAGCTCCGGCGAAGGCAGCCCCTGGGGTTTCAGCGCCGAGCAGGTCAGCGGCCGCGCCGCTGCCCCGGTCAGCGCTCGGATCCCGGCGATGCCGTGGGTGGGCCCGCCAAAACCCTGGACGAATCCCACCGGGAACACGGCATCGACCAGGGTGACGTCATCGTGCAGCGAGGTGTTTCCGAACAGCATGTTCAGAAGCTGCCCGGCTTCGAACCCGGTCGTCTCGACCGCGATGCGGATCGTCACGTCGAAATCGCACGGGCCCGCCGGCACGATGTCGCCGACCTGCGCGACCACTTCGCGCAGCACACGCTCGTCGCGCACTGCCGCGAGCGGCGCCTCGACGCTCTGTTCGAGCGCGATCGCCTGCGCGCGCGCTCCGATCCCGGCCGCGGCGGCGCGGACGCGGTAAACCGCGTCGATCCAGTGGGCCTCGACGCCGTTGCCCATGCCCGCCCCGGCGTGGGTCGTCGGGTCCACGAACGCTCCAGGCGCGCCGGTCGACATGGCGCGATTCTAGATGACCCGGAAGGGCTTGACTCGCGTCAAGCCGAAGCCGGGGTTCGGCGCTATGATCGTCCGCCATGGACGCACCACCACCGGACGGGGCCGCGGCGCTGCAGCAGCGGCTCGCTGCGGCGCTGCGCGATCCGGCGAGCTTCGGCCCCGAATGCGCGTCGGTGCGCGTCATCGAGACGCACATTTCCTGGGTCTACCTGACAGGTGCCTACGCCTGGAAGGTCAAGAAGGCGGTCGACTTCGGGTTCCTCGACTTCACGAGCCTCGAGTCCCGGCACCGCTACTGCCAGGAGGAGCTGCGGCTCAACCGCCGCACGGCGCCGCAGCTCTATCTGGATGTCGTGCCGATCGCCGGCAGCGTCGAGCGACCGGTCGTCGGCGGCGCAGGTCCGGTGCTCGAATGGGCGCTGAAAATGCGCGAGTTTCCGCAGGACGCGCTGCTGTCGGCGCTGCTCGCGCGCGGGGCGCTCGTCCCGTCGCAGGTCGACGCGCTGGCAGCGGCCGTCGCGCGTTTCCACGAGGGCGCCGCGCGCGCTCGCGCCGACCAGCCCTGGGGCAGCGCTGCGGAGGTGCTCGACGTCGCGCTGGCCAATTTCGCCGAGCTGCGCCCGCGGATCGACGACCCTGCCCACCTCGCGGAGCTCGAAGCCCTCGAGGACTGGACGCGGCGCGAGCATGCGGCCCGGGGCGCCATCTGGGCGTCGCGGCGCGCGGCCGGGCTCGTACGCGAATGCCATGGCGACCTGCACCTCGGGAACATTGCGCTCGTCGACGCCGAGGTCACGCTGTTCGACTGCATCGAGTTCAACGAGCGCATGCGCTGGATCGATGTCGTCAGCGACATCGCGTTCACGCTGATGGACCTGCGGCATCGCGGGCGGCGCGATCTCGCGCAACGCTTCCTCAACGCGTACCTCGAGCGCACCGGTGACTATTCAGGAGTCGCCGTGCTGACCTACTATCTCGTGTACCGCGCGATGGTCCGGGCCAAGGTGGCCGGCCTGCGGGCAGCGCAGATGTTCCCCGGCGATGCCTCGTCTGGCGCGCTCGCCGACTGCCGCGTGCACCTCGACCTCGCGAGGAACGAGGCCCGGGCCGGGTCGCCCGCGATCGTCATCACGCATGGGCTGTCGGGCTCGGGCAAGACGACGCTCTCCCAGTTCCTGCTCGAGCGCATCGGCGCGCTGCGCCTGCGCAGCGACGTCGAGCGCAAGCGGCTGCTCGGCCTCCCGGCCGCTGCGCGCACGGGCGCGGACATCGACGCCGGCATCTACGCCGCGGACGCGAACCGCGCGACCTACGCGCGGCTGCTGGCGCTCGCGCGCACGATCGTCGAAGCCGGCAGGATCGCGCTCGTCGACGCGGCATTCCTGTCGCGCTGCCAGCGCGACGCATTCCGCACGCTCGCGAACGAGCTCGACGTGCCGCTGGTCATCGTCGATTGCATAGCCTCCGAGGCGACGCTGCGCCGCAGGATCGTCGAGCGCCGCGCGGCAGGAAACGATGCATCGGACGCGGACCTGTCGGTGCTCGCGCAGCAGTTGCACCACCATGCGCCCCTCGACGACGACGAGCGGGCCCTCGCCGTCACCTGGGATGCCGAGCAGCCGCCGGACGGGGCGCAGGCCCGCGACGCGTGGCGCCGTGTCGCGCAGAGGCTGGGCGTCGGTGACCCACTGAGCGGCCCGCCGGACGAGACACCGGCCGACCCGGGCCTCGGCGCCGCAATTGCCGCGCCGAGGTTGGCCTGAAGCGGCAACTCGCTCCCGACGTCGAGCTCGGCGCGGTTCCGCTCATCTGCGACGCCACCAGCCGCATCATCGAGGGTCATGGCGACCTGCACCAACGCGCTTTCGATGCATATCGGCGCCAGTCGGGCGGCGAGACCGGGTCCCGCGGCTTGGACCTGCGATCGTTTCGGTCGTGCGCGAGGTCAGGCACTCGCGGCGGGCATCGAGCGCGAACACTGCCAGCTCGCCATGCGTCATACTGATTCCCCGACACGACGACCGCAGGCCGGGAGCCTCGCGCCGGTAATTCGCGGCGCGGCCCCGGGCAAGCGATGAGCCACTTCGACGTTTTCAACGGCGACGCCGACGGCATCTGTGCGCTGCACCAGCTGCGCCTCGTCTCGCCCATGGACGCGACGCTGGTGACCGGCGTGAAGCGCGACATCGCGCTGCTCGAGCGGGTCGAGCCGCAGGCTCGCGCCAGCGACACCGTCACCGTGCTCGACGTATCGCTCGACGTCAACCGCGGGCCGCTGCTCGCACTGCTCGATCGAGGTGTCGGCGTCGATTACTTCGATCATCATTTTGCGGGCCGGATTCCGGCGGCTGCGGGCCTTCGCGCGCTGATCGATCCTGCGCCGGGCGTGTGCACCGGCATCCTCGTCGATCGCCACCTGGGCGGCCGGCAGCGAATCTGGGCGATTGTCGCGGCGTTCGGCGACAACTTGCCCGACGCCGCGCTCGAGCTCGCCGACACATCAGCCCCCGGACTCGCGCCGTCGCCGGCACAACTGCAGATGCTGCAGGAGTTGGGCGACAACCTTGCCTACAACGCCTATGGCGACACCGAGTCGGACCTCATCGTCCACCCGGCGACGCTGTACCGGAAGCTCAGTCGCTACGCGGACCCATTCGCGTTCATGCGCGAGGAGCCGGTCTATGCGCAAATCGACCGCAGCCGGCGCGAAGACCTCGCGCGGGCGCAGGCGACCGATCCCCATGCGCGCGTCTCCGGCGCGACGGCGTACCTGCTTCCGGACGCTGCCTGGAGCCGCCGGGTACGCGGCGCATTCGCCAACGAGCTCGCGAACCGGTCCCCGGATCGCGCCCATGCGATCCTCACCCCGGACGCTCGCGGCGGTTACGTCGTCAGCCTGCGCGCCCCGCTCGCCCGGCCCACGGGCGCCGACGCGTTGTGCCGGCAGTTCGCGACCGGCGGCGGCCGCCGCTCGGCGGCCGGCATCAATCACCTTCCACAGGGCGCGTTGCCGCAGTTCCTGCGCGAGCTCGAGCGCGCCTGGCCGGCTCACGGCTGATCGCGCGCTGCGGGGTCCCCTGCGGGCCGCGCCGCCGCAGCGCGCAGGACCTCGATCACCTCGCTGTCGTCGACCTGATCGAAAGTCACGTAGAACTGGCCGACCGCGAAGAAGGCCTCGGGCGTCTGCAGCGCGACGACCTCGTCGGCGTGGTGTGCGACGTTCTCGACCGCTTCGCGCGACGCGACCGGCACGGCGCAGATCAAGCGCGCGGGCTTGCGCTGGCGCAGCGCGTGCAGGGCTGCGATCATCGTCGCGCCCGTTGCGAGCCCGTCGTCGACGACGATGACGATCCGCCCGGCGGGATCGATCGACGGACGGTTCGGCGTGTACCGTGCGCGGCGCCTCCTGATCGTCGCGAGCTCCTCGACGGTCTGCGCCTGGAGGTACGCGGACGAGGCCCCCACCTGCCCGGCGTGACCGGCGACGTAGACCCAGCCGGTCTCGTCGACGGCGCCAATGGCGAACTCGGGATTGCCGGGCGCATGCAGCTTGCGCGTCAGCACGACGTCGAGGTCGCCGTCGAGGCGCTGGGCGATGACCCTGCCCATCGGCACTGCGCCGCGCGGGATCGCCGCGACCAGGGGTCGGTGCCCGCGCCAAATGATGAGCGCGTCAGCGAGCTTCCCTGCCGCGTCGATGCGATCCTGGAAATACATGGCAATGCCCCATTGCTCGCATCCCGGCGTCAATGTTCGCCGGTCCGTGCGCTCATCGTCTTGACCGTCGTCAATCCCCGGTCGGGTCCGACGCAGCTCCGGCGGGCATCGGCTTGTCGCGCCGTCGTCGATTCGCATGCAGCGCGCTCGACGAGGTCATCGTCGGGGGCACCGGGGGTCGGGCGGAGCTTCCATACGATTCCGCCCTCGTGTCGCGGCTTCGGCGTCAGCGAATCCGAAGGGGCAGGTCCACGGCACGCTCCAGCCTCGCACTATGCGCGATCGCCTCCAGCGTCGCCGAGTTGTCGATGCTGGCCTCGGTCGCGCGTCCCGCCGCTGCGCAGTCCTGCTCGACGACCATGCGGGCAAACGCCTCGGCAGCAAATCGGAAGCCACTGCCGACGCGCGAGTGAATCTCCTCGAAAGGAACGGTGTTCGCCGTTCCGCGGCGCACCCGCATCTGGCTGGGAAGGTAACCGTATTGGTCGCCGCCGGCCTGCGCACTGGTGTGGTTCAGGAACTCGGTTTCGATCGTGCCATTGCTTCCGATGATGATGGCGCGGCGATGGCTGGCCGCGTCCATGGCGCAGGAAAGCTGCGCGCGCCTTCCGTCTGCGTAATGCAATGTTGCCATCAGGCTGAGGTCCACGCCGGTGTCGGCCCAGGTCGCGTCGGCGTGCACGCGTTGCGGTGCACATCCCATGACCAGCCGGATCAGGCTGAGCGCGTAGCTGCCGGCGTCCAGCAACGCTCCGCCGCCCAAATCGGGTCTCATCCGGATGTTGTCTCGCGGGTTCGGCACGGTGAAGCCGAAGCACGCCTGAACCGATCGCACGGCACCGATGGCGCCCTGCTGCAACTGCACCAGCATGTCGTCGGTCTGGGGTTGAAAGCAATACGGATACGCCTCGAGCAGCATCACGCCGTGGTACCGGGCCGCACTGAACATCGCGTCCGCCTCGGCCCGGCCCAGCGCCAAGGGTTTCTCGCACAGCACGTGCTTGCCGCGTTCGGCTGCCTTGATCGCCCACTCGGCATGCAGACTATTGGGAAGCGGCAGGTAGATGGCGTCGACCTCGGCGTCCGCCAGCAGCGCGTCATAGCTGCCGTAGTGGCGGCCGATGCCGTGGGCCGCCGCAAAGGCTGCCGCGGTGTCTGCATTTCTGCTGCCCACGCCGACGATGCGCACTTTCGGGCTCGGCGTCACGTCGCGCACGAACTGCCTCGCGATGTTGGCACAGCCGAGGATGCCGATGCGCAGCGGGGCGTCGCTGGACGGTGGCGTCATCGTGTCACCACGAGCCGCGCGGCTTCAAGCGCCGGCTCCGGGCCGAAGCCGGTCCACGTCGGGAACGGGAAGTGCGCGTCGCAGCACCGCTTCCGCCAGCCATTCGGCTGCGCGTCGCGCCCGGGCGGTCACCTTCTCAGGCGGCATTTGCTGGTAATCGTCATTGTAGACATCGAAGCTGTATCCGCCGCGGTAGTCGATCTCGTCGAGCTTGCGTACCACGATGGCGAGATCGTCGCTGTGCGCCCCATCGCCCGGAAAGACGCGAAAATGCGTCGCAGTGGCCGCCTGCTCCTCTGCAGAATCGATTTCCTGCCAGACAAAATCGGAAAGCTGTACGAGGAAAATCTGCTCCGGATCGAGTGCCTCGAGTTCGACGAGCGGCGTGCGTGCTGCAAGAACGTCGAATGCATCGATTGCGAGGCCCAGGTTATGGCAGTTGGCGCGGAACACGAACTCGCCCGCGGCACAGAAGTCCTTCGCGATCCGGCTTCGCGAGCCCCCCTTGTACGCGATGCGTATGCCAAGCGGGACCGCGAGCATGGCGAGCATTCGCAGGTCGCGCACGATCGCTTCCTCGTCCGGGTGGGCGTGCCTCGACGTCGATGCTTCGACGATCAGCATGTTCCCGCCAAGGCTGAAGCAGACGTCGAGCATCGATTTCGCGACGTCCACCTTGTACGCGTGGGAGTTCCCGCACAGTCCCTCGAAGTCGCGCAAGGCCTCGAGACCCGTGACGCGAAGTCCGCTCTCGCGCACCACGCGCACCCCCGCGGCCGTCCCCTGGGGGTGACCGACCACATCGCTGGCGGCGATCATCACCTGAGCGAAGCCGGCATCGCGGATCGCGGCAAGCTTGGACGCGAGCGTGCCCGCGAGCGACGCAGTATCCATTCCGATGTCACCGTAGATCATTGCTTCGCGTCGTGGTAGGCAGGCTCGTCGTGCACCAGCTCGAACATGACGCCGCCAAGCTGCGGCTTCGTAAGCGCGCCTCGTTCGCTCGGCTTGACCTTCTCGGAGACGAGAAATTGGACCCCGCTCGATTCGAGCGCTGCGACCGTGGCCATGACATCGGGAGTGCCAACACCGATGCGCTGCAGGTGCTCGTCGCCGAAGGCATAGCGTGCGTTGTCGACGGGCTCGATCAGCTGCAGGAAGAACTTGCGGCAGGGACTCTGAAGGAGCAGTCCCTCCGGCATGATTCCGAAGCGAACGCGATCGGGGAGCGCGAGGAATCCGAAGATCCGAGAATAGAATTCCACCCAGTCGGCGGTGCGGTCCGAACCGATGTACTGGACGAGCCCGAAGAAATGCATGCCGCTGACGGCGGGCGGATGCGGATCGACGCTGGGAATCGGCCGAAAATCGATGTCGTAGATCGAGAAGTCCTCATAGCGATCGACGAAATAGATGAGGCTCTCGCCAACGCCGTGGATGGCGGGGATGTTGAGCTCCATGGCGTGGGCTCGCACAGGAATGTCCCACGCGCCGAGCTCGAGCGCCCGGTGAAAGGCGGCCTCTGCATCACGCACGCGTAGCGCAAACGCGCTCAGGATGGGGTGCTCGGATGGCTGCACCGTTCTCGGGACATCGATCGACTGCGAATTGACGATGATATTCATCGAACCCTGCCGCCACAGCTCGACTTCGCGCGAGCGGTGGCGCGCAACCGGGCGGAACCCCATTGACTCGAGCACCGCTCCCAGTGCCTGCGGCTTCGAGGTCGCGAATTCGATGAATTCGATGCCATCGATGCCCAGGGGGTTGAAGGATTCGGAGACCGCCTCGCGGCCGAGAACGTTGGTCATCGACATCCCCTGTCGTTTCGCGATCAAGGCAGCAGCAATGCGCCCAGTTCCATTGCAGCTTCATGCAGCGGTTGAAAATAGCGCTCGGCCATTTCGCTTCGACCCACCAGGCGACCCTGGAGAATGACGTTGATCGCTCCGACGTGGATTCCGACCGCGTTCCGGACCGGGACCGCGAGCGTGCATAAGCGCGCCTCCATCTGCTGGCTCGCAAACGCGAAACCGGACTCACGCACGGAGTCGAGAAGGGCCAGGAGCTTTTCAGGCGAGTTCGGCGTGTGCTCGGTATACGGATGGAACCGCGCACGCGCCAGGTACGCATCCAGCTCGTCCGGGGGCAGCTGCGCGAGCATCACATGTCCGGCAGACGTGCAATATGCGGGCAAGCGCCGGCCGACATTCAGGGCCGGCGACATGATGCGGGAGGATCTGGAGCGCGCGAGATAGACGATTTCGTCGCCATCGAGCGCGGCGACTGAGCAGGCCTCGCGCAGCGTTTCGCCGAGGCGGTCGAGGATCGGTTGTGCCAGCACCGCCATCGAGGAGGCCGAAAGGTAGGCATGGCTGAACGACAGCACGCGCGGGCGCAGGAAGAACCGGCGCGCGTCGTCGACGTCCGCGAAGCCAAGCTTGACCAGCGTGTGCAGGCTGCGCCGCGTGGCGGCACGTGGGATTCCCGTCCGATGGCTTACCTGGGAGATCGATGCGTGGCGGCGCTTGTCGGACAGCGCGAGCAGCACGGCCAAGCCGCGCGCAAGCGCCGTCACGAAGTCTGGGTCGCCCGAGAAGCGCTCGATCGTGGCCGCAGGCACCGCATCGGGATCGGTGAACGAGGGTGCCACCGCATCCGGGGGACCCTTGGCGCGATCCTCGACCCGCTCATTCCTTGAGGTGGCTGCCCGCGCTGCCATGCCGGTCCCTTTGGAGCAATGCCATGGGGGAAGGCGGCTATCCGCGCGAAGTTGACTGTGCGATAAACGCCCACTGCTACCGCCTAGCGGCCAATTCTCCGGAAGCATAATCCACGGTGCAACCATTTTGGCAATTTGTGTGCGCCAGGCGCACGGTTATTGCGGATAGCGATTGTCCCTTAATCGCCCCCGCCCTATCGTCGGACGCAATCGAACCCATTCGCCAGCAGGGCACGTCCATCGCTTCCCGGGCGGGAATCCAGGCGGCCGAGCACGGCGACGGGGTCACGCCATGGACTGGCGCGCTCCGGGTCCTGGCGGCCGCCTCATTGCGGCGCCGGCAGCGCCGAACTGGGGCTTTCTCACGAACTTGAAAGGGATTGCCAATGGTCGCCCCGGAAGTGAAGAAAGGCATCACCGCGGAACAGCAGCAGGAACTCGATGCGGTGTTCGAGCGCGCACACAAGGCGCTCTCGATCATCGAGTCCTATGACCAGGCGCGCGTCGACCGTCTGTGCCAGGCCGTCGCATGGGCGGTCGCGAACAAGCAGACGTTCACCCGCCTCGTGGACATGGGCATCGCCGAAAGCGGGCTTGGCGATCCGGTGAGCCGGATGGGCAAGCGGATGAAGATCCGGGGCGTATTGCGTGACGCGCTCAGGCAGAAAAGCGTCGGTCTGATCGAGGAGATCCCGGACAAAGGCATTGCCAAGTACGGCAAGCCTGCCGGCATCGTCGCCTGCATCGTCCCGACGACCAATCCCGACCTCACCCCGGCCGGCAACGCGATCTATGGAATCAAGGCGCGTGACGTCGTGATCTTCTCGCCACACCCGCGCTCCAAGAAGACATCGTTCGAGACCGTTCGCCTGATGCGCGACGCGCTCGAACGCGAGGGCGCGCCCGCCGACATCCTGCAATGCCTGACCAAGGTCAACATTCCGATGTCGCAGGCGCTGATGGCACGAGCCGATCTCATCGTCGCAACAGGCGGCCAGCCGATGGTGCGCGCTGCCTACAGCTCCGGCACGCCTGCCTACGGCGTTGGCTCGGGCAACTCGACCATGATCATCGACGAGACCGCAGACATCGAGGAGGCCGCGCGCAACACGCGCTTGTCCAAGACTTCAGATTTCGGGTCGGGGTGCTCCGCTGACGGGAACCTGATCATCGAGCAGTCGATATTCGACAAGCTCCTCGCGCAGCTCCAGGTCGAAGGAGGCTATCTCGCGAACGAGCAGGAAAAGGCCGCGCTTCGAAAGGTGATGTGGGACGACGAAGGGCACCGCTTGCCCGATACCGTCGCGATCGCGCCGCAACAGCTTGCAAAGGCGGCCGGATTCGCGATTCCGGCCAACTGCAAGTTCATCATGGTCCGCGGCGACGGCATAGGCAAGGAGCACCCCTATTCAAGCGAAAAGCTCACGACCCTGCTCGCCGTCTACCAATACAAGGGCTTCGAGCAGGCACTCGAGATGATGCGGGCGATCTACGCCGTGGGCGGCAAGGGCCACTCCTGCGGAATCTACTCGTTCGACCAGGACCATGTCCGCCGGCTCGCGCTTGCCGCACCGGTCTCGAGGATCATGGTCCGCCAGCCGCAATCGAAGGCGAACGCAGGCGCATTCAACAACGGGATGCCAATGACGTCGAGCCTGGGCTGCGGCACCTGGGGTGGCAACATCGTTTCCGAGAACGTGCACCTCAAGCACTACATGAACACGACGTGGGTGTCGGTGCCGATCAAGGAGGACAAGCCATCCGACGAGGAGCTGTTCGGGTCGTTCTACGATCCGGCGCTCGAAGCCGAGGTCGAGACGATCACGACATGACCAGGCACCAGGCATGCATCGCGACGGTCTCTCACCGCGAACGAAAGCATGACGACCAAGCGACCTGAGGAGCTCGTTGCCGACGCGTCTGCGTGGTGGGATACCGCGATCATCGACGTCCATCCCGGGGAGATCGCGATTCGCGGGTATCCGATCGAGGAGTTGATCGGGCGCGCGCGCTTTACGGAGATGATATGGCTGATGCTGCGCGGAGAACTGCCGTCGGCGGCACAGGCCGACCTGCTCGAGGCGGCGCTCGTCCCGGGGGTCGACCACGGGCCGCACGCGCCGTCGATTGCAATCGCGCGCATGGCCGTCACCTGCGGCCTGCCGGTCAACGGCGCAATGGCGTCCGCGATCAACGTCCTGGACGACATTCATGGCGGTGCGGGCCAGCAGTGCATGGAGTTGTACCGCGCGGTCGACACGGAGGCGGGTCCGGACGGCAACCTCGCGCAGGCCGCGACCCGGGTAATCGAACGCTACCGCGAGGCTGGCGAGAAGATCGTTCCGGGCTTTGGTCACCGCTTCCACCCGGTCGATCCGCGCACTGCGCCACTGTTCGAACTGGTTGCAAGGGCCGAAGCGGCCGGCACCGTGTCGGGGCGCTACGCGCGCATCGGGCGCGCGGTCGAGGAGGCGCTCGAAGCGCACAAGAGGCGCCATATTCCGATGAACATCGACGGCATTACCGCGGTCATTTTCTGCGAGCTTGGCTTCGAGCCGGAACTGGGGCGCGGGCTCTTCATTCTTTCGCGTGCCGTGGGCATTCTCGCCCACGCGTGGGAGCAGAAGCAGCGCGGCCGCCGCATCATGGGACCGATGCCACGCGAGATTCCGTATCGCTACAGCGGACCGGCGCGGCGCGCCGTTCCTCCGACCTTCGGCACGACACGCCGCACCAGTGACTGAACCAGGGTGCTCGCCGACCTTCCGTCTCGCATACGGGGCCCCAAGGAGCAATGCATGAAAGATCTGATCTCGAACCAGCTCGTCAAGTATCTCGAAGCGCGTGGCGTCCAGCACGTCTTCGGCCTCTGCGGGCACACCAACATCGCAGTGCTGGCGGCGCTGTCGAAGAGCAGGACGATCAAGTTCATCAATACCCGGCACGAGCAGATTGCCGCGCACGCTGCCGACGGCTATGCACGCGCGAAGAAGGAGACCGCGGTAGTGCTGTCGCACCTCGGACCGGGTCTTACGAATGCCGCGACGGGCGTTGCCAACGCCGCACTCGACTCGGTGCCGATGGTCGTCATTGCGGGCGACGTTCCCAGCCATTACTTCGGCAAGCACCCCCATCAGGAAGTGAACATGCACGCGGACGGATCGCAGTACGAGATCTACCGGCCGTTCGTCAAGCGAGCCTGGCGCGTGGACTCGCCGCACCTGTTTCCCGAGATCATCGAAAAAGCCTTTGCCCTCGCCGAAAGCGGCCGCCCCGGCCCGGTGCTGGTCGATGTCCCGATGGACATCTTCTCCAGCGAAGTCGACGTCAAGCTCTTCGACCGGTTGCGGCTCAACACGAAGAAGTTGACCAGGCCGTCGCTCGACGAGGACACCGCCACCGAGATCGTCAGGAAGCTCGCGGCGGCCAGGAAGCCCGTCCTTTACGTCGGCGGCGGCATCATGCTCGCCGACGCGACTGCCGAGTTGCGCGAGCTCGTCGACCATCTGCAGATCCCCGTTGCCCATACCATCATGGGCAAGGGGGCACTGCCGGACGATCATCCGCTGATGCTCGGGATGACCGGCTTCTGGGGCACGCAATTCATCAACGAGCAGTGCCGCGGCGCCGACTGGATCCTCGGCCTGGGCACGCGCTTTTCCGAAGCGGACTGCAGCTCGTGGGAGCCGGAATTCACCTTCAACTTCCCGCCGACGAAGCTGATTCACATCGACATCGATCCGGCGGAGATCGGCCGCAACTATCCGGTGGAGATCGGCGCAGTCGCGGACGTGAGGCAAGCGCTGAAGGTTCTCAATCGGGTCGCCCGCAAGCTCGTCCCCGCGGGAATCAAGCGGGCGGCGCTGGCGAAGCAGATCGCGACGGCGCGCGCGGCATTCGTCGCCCGGAACCGGGTGCACGCAACCAGCGATGCGTATCCGATGCGTCCCGAGCGAATCCTCGCCGACGTGCGCGACGTGCTTCCACGTGACGCACTCATCACGACGGACGTTGGCTGGAACAAGAACGGCGTCGGCCAGCAGTTCGCGATCCTCGAGCCCGGCACGATCTTCACTCCGGGCGGCTACGCGACGATGGGATTCGGTGCCCCGGCGGCGCTCGGCGCCAAGATTGCGCGCCCGGACCGCGTCGTCGTCGCGCTGGTCGGTGACGGCGGCTTCGGCCAGAACCCGGCAATGCTCGCCACCGCGGCCGAGCAGAACGTCGCCGTCGTGTGGGTGATCATGAACAACGGCGCGTACGGCACGATCGCGGGTCTCGAGAAGGCGCACTACGACACCACGTTCGGAACGGTCTTCGAAAGGGACGGCAAGCCGTACTCGGTGGATTACGCGGCGATCGCGAGGGCCTACGGCATCGACGGCGTCAAGGTCGGCGCGGCCGGCGAGTTCAAGCCGGCGCTCGCCAAGGCGATCGAGTCGAGGAAACCGTTCGTCATCGACGTCATGATGCAGAACGAGCCGGTGCCCACCGCAGGTCACTGGAACATCATGGACATCTACTCGCCGGGCAAGAAGGTGCACCACGTCAGCGTCGTGGCCCCTGCCCACGCCGATTGATCGGGCGCCTATTGCAAACAGGACGGGAGAAGCGACCACCATGAAGCATGAATATTCGCTGGCGCACCTGACGGTGCTCGCGCTGACACCGCCGCAGCTGGTCGACGTCGCGGCGCGAACCGGATATGACTACGTCGGCGTGCGGATAACGCGCGTGACTCCGAACGAAGTCCTGTATGACCTTGCACGGGATCGTCCGATGATGAAGGAGACGAAGGCGAGGCTCGACGACACGGGAATCGGTGTGCACGACGTCGAGCTCTTCCGCATGGATCCGTCGCTAGACGCGGAGAGCTTCGTGCCGCAGCTCGAGGCGACCGCCGAGCTTGGCTCGCGGAACATCATTGCCCAGCTGCCGGATCCCGATCGCGGGCGCGCTGTCGAGCGCTTCGCCAGGATCTGCGATCTCGCCAAGCCGCTCGGCATATTCGTGAGCCTGGAGTTTCCGCATTGGACGGAGACCGGGAACCTCCACGAGGCGGCCCGCGTTGTGCGTGCGGTCGACCGGTCGAACGCGGGGATTCTCGTAGACATGCTCCATTTCGGCCGTTCCGACTCCAGTCTCGACGAGCTGGCCAGGCTCCCGCGTGAGTGGTTTCGATTCGCACACGTCTGCGACGCCGCGAAGGAGGTGCCGCCGACGATGGCAGGCATCATCCGAACTGCGCGCGACGAGCGACAGTTTCCAGGCGAAGGCGGGATCGAAGTGTGCGAAATTCTGGCACGGCTGCCCCAGGACATCCCGTACGCGCTGGAGATTCCGAAGAATGCGCTGACCCGGGCAGTCGGGGCGGAGGAAGTCGCCCGCCTTGCCCTGGTCGCCGCCAAGAGTCATCTCGATGTACCGGGCGTACGTAGCGCAAGCGCGCAGGTCGCGAGATCCGGGGCGCCCGTCTCGGTGCCGGGACGATAGCGCTGCGCAGGTTTCCGCGGGTCCACCGGGGACCGGCCGGCGGGTGAGACAATCCCGGGGCGGCCGCTGCTGCGCTGGGGTGCTTGCGCCGCGATTGGCAACCCGGGCGACTCGTCGCTGCGGCGCCGCAAGCGTGACCGCGGCATTCCGATCATCGAAGTAGCAACGGAATCCTCTATGAAGCCATCCAAGGTCGTCGATATCCGGGGACGCGTGCTTGGCGGGGAAACACCGCTGATCTGCACGCCGCTCGTTGGCAGGACCCGCGAGCACGTCCTTGCGGAAGCTGCGGCCGTCGTCGCGAAGAAGCCCGAGGTCATCGAATGGCGGGTCGACTACTTCGAACCGATCGGCGATGCGACGGCCGTGCTCGAAACGGCGCGGCTGTTGCGCGCCGCCGTCGGCGATATGCCGATCATTTTCACGCGTCGCTCGGTCAAGGAAGGTGGCGAGCCAATTGCCGTCGACGACGAAGGCGTCGTTCGGCTCTACGACGCGGTGAGTGCAAGCGGTCTCGTCGATTTTCTGGATTTCGAGATGGGAAACGACGCCGACCAGCTGCGGCGCGTTCGCGAGACCGCGCACGAGCGCGGGACGCGGCTCATCCTCTCGTACCACAACTTCGGCTATACACCCGGTCGGGAATTCCTCGAGCAGCGGTTTCTCGAAGCCGAGCGCCTGGGCGCGGACGTCGCCAAGGTCGCCGTGATGCCCCGCGACCGGATGGACGTGCTGACGCTGCTCGCGGCGACGGCACAAGCCGAAGCCAGGGCGCGCATCCCGCTCATCAGCATGTCGATGGGGCCCCTGGGATCGGTGACGCGCATGATCGGTGGCGTTTTCGGCTCGTCGCTGAGCTTCGCGGTCGGTGAAGCCAGTTCCGCGCCCGGACAGATACCGATCGCCGATCTGCATGCGGTCTACGCGGTGATTCGCCGCGCGCGTGGGTCGACCTGAGGTCGCCCGTTCCGGATCGCGAGCTGCATCCCGACCCGGAACGGACTGGAGGCCACATGAATGACATGACGCAGGCTGACCTGCCACTACCGCTGCAACGGTATCTCGAGGCGTGGAACAACCACGATGGCCCCGGGATCGCATCGGAATTCGCCCCCGGCGGCTTCTACTCGGATCCTGCATCCTCCGGACGGCTGACCGGCGCTGCGATTGCACGCTATGCGGAAGTCCTGTGGCAGTCGTTCCCTGACCTCCATTTTTCCATTGACGGACCTGTCGTCGCAGGCGCGGAAACCGTCTATATGCCGTGGAGAATCAGTGGAACGAACACGGGTTCATTCCATGGCATGCCACCAACCGGCAAGGCAGTGGCGCTCGCCGGCGTCGATCTCGTTCGACTGACATTCGACAGACTCGAGTCGGTGACCGGCTTCTTCGACTCTCGCGAGCTGCCTGCGCAGCTCGGCTTGCAAGTGATCGTGCAACCCGAGACGATCGGCCCGTTTTCACTTGGAACCAGTACGCGCGTGGTCTCCGGCCGCGGCGGGAGCCCGGGAGCGTTCACGGTGACCTCTCTCGAGGGACGCACTCCTGCGGAAGCGGTGGAAATCGGCAAGCTCGGCCGCGAAACGCTCATGGAAATGCTTGGAATGGACGGCTTCATCGCCGCCACCGTCGTTACCTGTGGCAACCGGCAGATGACATTCTCAGCG
>DASYXO010000051.1:0-3750 GCA_035934825.1 Casimicrobiaceae bacterium | reverse complement strand
CCGCAGTCTCGGTCACCTCGAACGCAACGCCGGGCACCCGCGCCCGCGCAGCGGCGATCCGCGCCGGGAGGTCTTTCCGAAGATGCCCGCCACGGCCGAAGAACATCGGCACGACACGGATCCGGCCGGCACCGCGCCGCGCCAGGCCTTCGGCGGCCGCCGTGAGATCGGGTTGCTGGTGCTCCAGAAATGCGACCGCGACTTCCAGGTCGGGCGCGCGTACGACGACGCGATCGCGTAGACGGTGAAAAGGCTCTGCCCAGCGCGCGTCGGCCGACCCGTGAACGAAGAGGATCACGCCGACCGAAGGCACGGCTCACCGACTGCGCGACCGCTTATTCCGCAAGGCGATAACAAGATAGCCACAAGGTCCTTCTATTTGTCCGGCCACGCCATTATCGTCCAGACTCGTCGAGGACGCCATGTACCGATACGACCACTTCGATCAACAGCTCGTCTACGAGCGCGTCGCGCAATTCCGGGATCAGACGCGGCGGTTCCTCGCAGGCGAGTTGACCGAGGATGCGTTTCGACCGCTGCGCCTGCAGAACGGCCTGTACATCCAGAAGCACGCGCCGATGCTGCGCATCGCGATTCCCTACGGAGTGCTGGCGAGTCGCCAGCTACGCAAGCTTGCCGAGATTGCCCGCAGCTACGACCGAGGGTACGGACACTTCACCACCCGCCAGAACCTGCAGCTCAACTGGCCGCGTCTCGAGGATGTTCCGGACATACTCGCCGAACTTGCCTCGGTCGAGATGCACGCGATCCAGACCTCGGGCAACGACGTGCGCAATATCACCAGCGACCATTTCGCCGGGGTCGCCGCCGACGAAGTCGCAGATCCTCGCCCCTACTGCGAGCTGGTTCGGCAGTGGGCCACGTTCCATCCCGAATTCGCCTATCTGCCGCGCAAGTTCAAGATCGCCGTCACAGGTGCAAGCAAGGATCGCACGGCGGTCTGGGTGCACGACATCGGCCTCGTTCTCGTCCGTTCCGCATCGGGACAGATCGGCTTTCGCGTGATCGTCGGCGGTGGACTCGGTCGCACGCCGATCATCGGCCGCGTGGTCCGCGAGTTCCTGCCACGCGCCGAGATCCTGAACTACCTCGACGCCATCCTGCGTACCTACAACCGCTTCGGGCGGCGCGACAACAAATGGAAGGCGCGCATCAAGATTTTGGTCAAGGAGCGCGGCCCCGAGCAGTTCGCGCGCGACATCGAGGAGGAATGGTCGACGCTGCAGGGCGGCGCTGCGACCGTTCCGGACGAGGAGTTCTCGCGGCTCGCTGTGTTCTTCGCGCCCCCGCCGTACGCGGGCGGCGCGGCGGACAAGGCCGTGCTCAATGCGGCGATCGCCGACAATCGCGCATTCGGGAGCTGGGTGCGGCGCAACGTCCACGAGCACCGGGTGCCCGGCCACGCGATCGTCACCCTCTCGCTCAAGCGTCCCGGCGTGCCACCGGGCGACGTCACGGCCGACGAGATGGATGCGATCGCGGAGCTTGCGGAGCGCTACTCGTTCGGCGAGGTCTCCGTCTCCCACGAGCAGAACCTGATCCTGCGCGACGTGCGCGAGGCCGATCTGTTCGGGTTGTGGACGCGCTTGAACGCACTTCGACTCGCGACGCCGAATATCGGACTGCTCACCGACATCGTATGCTGCCCAGGCGGCGACTTCTGCTCGCTGGCCAACGCCCGTTCGATCCCCGTCGCCGAGGCCATCACCCGTCGCTTCGAGGACATCGACTATGTGCACGACGTGGGGGATCTGGACATCAACATGTCCGGGTGCATGAATGCCTGCGGCCACCACCACATCGGCGGCATCGGAATCCTCGGCGTCGACAAGGGCGGTGACGAGTACTACCAGGTTTCGATCGGTGGATCGCAGGGCAACGATGCCGCGCTCGGCCGGGTCATCGGCCCGTCGTTCGCCGCCCAGGACCTGCCCGACGTCGTCGAGCGCCTCGTCGAGACCTACGTCGCGCATCGCCATGCCGACGAGCGATTTGTCGACACCGTGCGCCGCATCGGCCTGGAGCCGTTCAAGGAGCGCGTCTATGCCGCAGCTCATTAGCCTGGGCGCGCAAGTGGTCGACCGGTACGCGCTGCTGCGCGCAGTCGAGTCGCTCGCGGATCTGCCGGCAGCCCAGCCGGCAATCGTGCCCGTCGCACTGTGGACCGCATGGCGCGCCGCGCTGGTCGCGCGCGGCGATGTCGGCGTATGGCTCGCTCCCGCAGACGATCCGGTCGCGCTGGTCGAGGACCTTGCGCTGGTGCCGCTGATCGCAGTCGACTTTCCGCAATTCACCGATGGGCGCGGCTACTCGCACGCTCGGCTTCTGCGCGGACGCCTTGGATACTCGGGCGAGCTGCGCGCGATCGGCGACATCCAGCGCGACCAGCTCTACTATCTGGCGCAATGCGGATTCGATGCGTTCTCGATCCCCGATGCCCTGGATGCCGCGGGCGCATTGAAGGCGTTCGGCGACTTCAGCGACGGCTACCAGGCCACCCAGCGCCGCCTGCCCTGGTTCAGGCGACGCGATGTCCCCGCGGCGCCCGCCGTGCCGCCGCAATGACCGGCACGGTCTATCTCGTGGGTGCGGGCCCCGGGGCGCCGGACCTGCTGACGCTGCGTGCCGCGCGGTTGCTCGCGCGCGCCGACATCGTATTCCACGATGCGCTGGTCCATCCGGACGCCGTGGCGCTGGCGACGCACGCGATCAAGGTGGCGGTCGGCAAGCGTTGTGGTCGCCACGCAACGCCGCAGCCCCAGATCGACCGGCAGCTTGTCGACGCCGCGGCGGAGCACGCAGTCGTGGTCAGGTTGAAAGGCGGCGATCCCATGCTCTTCGGGCGCGCGCAGGACGAGATAGAGGCGCTCGAGGCGGCGGGAATCGACTACCAGGTTGTTCCGGGCGTCACCGCGGCGCTCGCGGCGGCAGCCGAGATCGGAACGCCGCTGACCTTGCGCGGGCAGGTGCGGTCCTTCGCCTTCGTGACCCCGCAAACGGGGATCTCGCAGCCGCGAAGCGGCTGGGCCGAAGCCGCGCGGCACGCCGATGGCGCCGCGATCTACATGGGCATGCGCGAGGCGGCGAGCGTTGCGCGTGAGCTCATTGCCGCCGGCAAGCCCGCGGCCACCCCGGTCGCCATCGTGGCGAGCGCTTCGCTTGCCGGGAGCGGGGTCCGGTACACCACCCTCGGCGAGCTTCCCGCGCTCGCCGCACGCCGGGTCGAAGGTCCCGTCCTGCTCCTGGTCGGACCGCAGTTCCGGGCACGCCGGCGACCGGCGCGCAGCGCCGGCAGCCGCGCAGGATTGCAACATCGGGTACCTTCGCCGGTACAGGAGGTCGCGCTGACCGCGTGAGCATCACGCCGCGGCGGTATCATCGTGCGAGGTTCCCGTCGCTACGGTAACCGGATCTCGATGGCAGCGACTCCCCGGCTCTCCCTGTTCGATCTTTCACCCCCATTGCAGCGGGACTGGCTGGCACAACGGCTCGCGCGCCCGGCTCCCCATTCAGCGCAGGGAATGAGCGACGGCTTCAGGCTCCCGGGCCGTGACGGCGAGCCGGTGCCTGCCGCGGTGCTCGTGCCCCTGGTCAACCGCCCGCAGGGCCTGCAGGTCCTGCTGACGCAGCGCAGCGCCAATCTTCCGGACCATCCTGGGCAGATCAGCTTTCCCGGCGGTCGCGTCGAGCCCGGCGACACAGGCTTTGCCGCGACGGCATTGCGCGAGA
>DASYXO010000043.1:0-9464 GCA_035934825.1 Casimicrobiaceae bacterium | reverse complement strand
CTCGATGCGGCGGAGGCGCGGCGGATCTCGCCCGTGCATGTCGCGCCGCGCGTCGGCGCCACGCTGCTCGTGGCCGTCGGCGCCGACGAAACCTCCGAGTTTCTGCGCCAGTCGCAGCTCCTGCACGACGCGTGGCCCGCCAACCGCCCTCCCGGCGCGTACGCGCCGCTGCTCGTTCGCGAACGCAATCATTACAGCGTCGCCCTCGATTTCTCCGATCCCTCGAGCGGGATCGTGCGCGGGGCGCTCGCCCTGTTGACAGCGGACCCCGGGTCGATCACCCTACCTGAGAAGTGACCGGGAGTCAGTTGACGTTTCCGGCCGCAACAGGGGGAGGCGATGGCAATCCGGCAGCGGGCAGTGGATCTCGAAGGCAAGGAGGAGCGGCGGCATGCGATCCTCGACGCTGCCGAATCGCTGCTGACCCGCGTGCCCGAGCGCATTGCCAACGTCGCCGAGGTCGCGGACGAGGCCGGCCTCGCCAAGGGCACCGTCTACCTCTATTTTCCGAGCAAGGACGAGCTGCTGCTCGCGCTGCACGAGCGCCACGTCGACGGCTACTTCAGCGCGCTGATCGGATTCCTCGAGCGCTCGCCCTCGGTCGCCATCGACGACCTGCTGGAAATTACCCTCGCGCACCTCGCCGCCCGTCCTGCGTTCCTTTCGCTCGCCACGCGCTGCCTCGGCCGAATGGAGAGCGACGTTCCACGCGAGACCGCGCTCGCATTCAAGGCACGGATGAGCGAGCGTCTCGCGAGCGCGGGGGCCGGGCTGGAGCGCCACTTTCCCGAACTCGCGCCAGGGGATGGCATGGCGCTGCTGCGCCACACCTACGCGCTGATCCTCGGGTTGTGGCAGATGTCCTCGACCAACGCGACGCCGGTCCGGATGCCCGGCGGGGACTGCATCGGCCAGGCTTTCGCGTATCCGCAGGAGCTCGCGCGGGCGTTGCGTGCGCTGTGGGAAGGCACGATCGGGCGCCGCCCGCGCTCGCGCAAGGGCGCAAGCCCCGCGATGGTCGCGTGAGGGCGTTGCGGTAGAATTCGCCCCTTCCGCGTCGCCCGCAGCCTTCCGGAGATCCCGCCATGCCGATTGCCCCGATCACCGAGATCGTCGCCGAGATGAAGGCGGGGCGGATGGTGGTGCTCGTCGACGAGGAGGATCGGGAGAACGAGGGAGACCTGGTGCTGGCCGCCGACTGCGTGACGCCCCAGGCGATCAATTTCATGGCGCGCTTCGGCCGCGGCCTGATCTGCATGCCGATCACCGAGGAGCGTGCGCGGCGGCTGAATCTCGCACCGATGGCCGCGGTGAACCGGTCGGCGCATGGCACCAATTTCACGGTGTCGATCGAGGCCGCCCAGGGCGTGACGACGGGCATCTCGGCGGCCGATCGCGCGCATACGATCCGCGTCGCGGCCGCGGCAGACGCCAGGCCCGATGACGTCGTCCACCCCGGGCACGTGTTTCCGCTGGTCGCGCAGGCGGGCGGCGTGCTCGCGCGCGCCGGGCACACCGAGGCCTGCTGCGATCTCGCGCGGCTCGCCGGCCTGTCTCCGTCCGCGGTGCTGTGCGAGATCATGAAAGACGACGGCACGATGGCCCGGCTGCCCGATCTCGAGGTCTTTGCGACCGAGCACGGATTGAAGATCGGCTCGATCGTCGATCTGATCCATCATCGCAGCCGCACCGAGCGCCTGGTCGAGCGCATTGCCGAGCGTCCGCTGATGACGCCCGCGGGCGCATTCCGGCTGGTCGTCTATCGCGACAAGCTTTCCCACGCAACCCACCTCGCACTGGTGCGCGGGCCGATCGCCCCCGACGTCGAGACGCTGGTGCGCGTGCACGAGCCGCTGTCGGTCATCGACCTCCTGGAGGCCGACAGCACGTCGCACTCGTGGAGCGTGCTCGAGGCGCAGCGCGCGATCGCCGCGGCGGGTCGCGGCGTGCTCGTGCTCCTGCACCGCACCGAGAGCCCGCAGGAGTTGCGTCGGCGCGCGATCGAAAGCGAGTCGCAGTCGTCGGCGAAGATGGACCTGCGCAACTACGGCATCGGCGCCCAGATCCTGCGCGACCTGCACGTGGGCAGGATGCGGCTGCTCGCCCGCCAGCGAAAGATGCCGAGCATGGCCGGCTTCGACCTCGAGGTCACCGGCTACGACGAGGCGCCGCCCGCGCGGCAGGCGTCGTAGCGTGCCGATCAAGCGCGTCGAGCCTGATCGTCGCGGTGCGGGCCGGCGCGTTGCCATCGTCCAGTCGCGCTTCAATCCGCGCGTGGGCGACGGGTTGCTGGCCGGGGCGCTGCGCGCGCTGCGCGAGGCGGGGGTCGCCGACGACGACATCACGATCGTCACCGTTCCCGGTGCGCTCGAAGCGCCCCTGGCGCTGCAGCGCCTGGCGCAGCTCGGCGCCCACGATGCGCTGGTCGCGCTGGGCGCCGTGATTCGCGGCGACACCCATCACTTCGAGATCGTCGCCGACGAATCGGCGTCGGGCGTGTCGAGCGTCCAGCTCGAATACGGGATCCCGATCGGAAACGGCATCCTTACCTGCGACACCGACGCGCAGGCCGAGGCGCGGATGGACGCCAAGGGCCACGAAGCGACGCTGGCCGCGCTCGAGCTCGCGAACCTGATCGACGCGCTCGGGTCCGGATGAGCACGGGGACTGCGCGCCGCCGTGCACGCGAGCTCGTGCTGCAGGGCCTCTACGAACGGCAGGTCGGTGCCAACGCCGACGCAGCGATCGAGGCGGATCTCGCCGCGAGCCCCGGTTACGCGCGCGCCGACCAGGCCTATTTTGGCCAGCTCTGGAGGGGGGTGACGCAGGAATACGACCGCCTCCTCGCCGCCGTTGCACCGAAGCTCGACCGCGAGGCCGGTGCGCTCGCGCCGGTCGAGCGTGCGCTGCTCGTGATTGGCACCTGGGAGCTGCTGCGCCGCCCGGACATCCCGTATCGCGCGGTCATCAACGAGGCGATCGAGCTCGCCAAATCGTATGGCGGCACCGATGCCCACAAGTTCGTCAACGGCGTTCTGGACAAGCTCGTGCCGGAGCTGCGCGCGGACGAGATCCGCACCGCCGCGAATCACGGATGAACGAGTTCGAGCTGATCGAGCGCCACTTCCGGCGCGTGCCCCACAATCCGGACGTGCGGGTCGGCATCGGCGACGATGGCGCGGTCATCGCGCCGTCGCCGGGCATGGAGTACGTCGTGACCATGGACATGCTGGTCGAAGGGCGCCACTTCGTCGCGGGCACCGATCCCGTGCGACTCGGCCACAAGGCGCTTGCCGTCAACCTGTCCGACCTGGCCGCGATGGGTGCGCTGCCACGCTTCGCGCTGCTTGCAGTGGCGCTCCCCGACGCCGACGAGGCGTGGGTTGCCGCATTCATGCGCGGTCTCGATAGGCTGGCCCGCCAGTATGACGTCGAGCTGGTCGGTGGAGACACGACGCGCGGGCCGCGTAATCTCTGCATCACCGCCATCGGCGAGCTGCCTGCCGGTTCGGCGTTGTTGCGCAGCGGAGCGAATCCCGCCGACCGGATCTACGTTTCCGGAACGCTGGGCGATGCCGCATTGGCGCTGGCCATCGCCGGCGGGCGCTGCGACGTCGACGCGCGTTCCCGCGCGGCGCTCCGCCGGCGGCTGGATGCTCCCGAGCCGCGCGTGGCCCTCGGCGTTGCATTGCGCGGCGTCGCGTCGTCGGCGATCGACGTCTCCGACGGCCTGGTCGGCGACCTCGGCCATGTCCTCACGGCATCGCGCGTCGGTGCGACAGTCGACCTCGCCGCATTGCCTTGCTCGCCGGCGCTGCGGGCCAAGCTCGGCTCGGCCGAGCGCGAACTGGCGCTTGCCTGCCTGCTCGCCGGCGGCGACGACTACGAGCTGTGCTTCACGGCGCCGCCCGCGATGGACGAGCACATCGAGGCGCTGGCGCTGGCATTGCGGCTGCCACTGACGCGGATCGGCGCGGTCGGCGCGCGCGGGACGGGCCTCACGGTCCGCGACGAGCGTGGCCGGGCGCTCGCCCCGCTGCCTCAGTCCTTCGACCATTTCGGATGAAAGACGCTGGGTGAGGATGCCGTCTGCGACGTTCGCGTTCCTGATCCGGCGTCCGGCGCATTTCATCGCGCTGGGTTTCGGCGCCGGGCTCGCGCCGGTGATGCCGGGGACCTTCGGCACGCTGGTCGCATTCCCGATCGCGTGGTGGCTGCAGGGTCACGCCGGCACCACGGGCTGGCTGGCCGCGATCGCCGGGCTCACGGTGATCGGCGCATGGTCGGCGCAAGTGACCGGTACCGACCTCGGCAGTCCTGACGACGGCAGCATCGTGATCGACGAGATCGCCGCATTCCTGCTGGTGTTGTTCTTCACCGGCGGTGACCTACCGCGGCAGGTCGCCGCGTTTGCGCTGTTCAGGTTCTTCGACATCGTCAAGCCGCCGCCGATCCGGCAGCTCGATGCCGCGATCAAGAACGGCGTGGGCGTGATGCTCGACGACTTCGTCGCCGCGGCCTATGCGCTGATCGTGCTCGCGGTCGCCGTGCGCGTCATCGGCGCCGCCTGATGGACGCAGTCGCGCCGGCGCGGCTCGCGGGGTTCGTGCGCGACGGCGCCAACGCGTACCATGGCCACGCGCGTCCGGAGGAGGGCGAATGACCGACCCGCAGACCGGGTCGCTGGCTGCGGAGCTCGGGCGCCGCCTGCTCGCCCGCGGTCTGCGCGTCGCGACGGCAGAGTCCTGCACTGGCGGCCTCGTCGCAGGTGCGATCACCTCGATCGCCGGTAGCTCGGACTGGTTCGAGCGCGGCTTCGTCACCTATTCGAACGGCGCCAAGTCCGAGCTGCTCGACGTGCCCCCCGAGCTCCTCGCCGCCCACGGTGCGGTCTCCGAGCCCGTCGCATTGGCAATGGCCGCAGGGGCGCTGGAAAACAGTCGCGCCGATATCGCGGTCGCGGTTACCGGGATTGCCGGGCCTGGGGGCGGGACGCGCGGGAAACCCGTCGGGACCGTCTGCTTCGCCTGGGCCCGGCGCGGGGGCGGCGCGCCGGTGACCCGTACCGAGCACCTGCCAGGGGAGCGGGCCGACGTCCGCGAGGCATCCGTGCGCATCGCGCTCGACGGCCTGATCGAAGCCGCCGGCGCGTCGCCGGACCGCAATCCGCCTTAGGAATTAGTCCATCCGACCGCTTCCATCGAACGATCGTTCCATGCCATAATCGCTCCAACTCGACCGACCGCCCCGACCGTCCCGATTTGCAGCCCTCGGCCGTCCGACCCCCTGAATGTCCCACTTCCGACCCGACCCATGACACCCGGTACCCAAATGGACGACAACAAAGTCAAGGCACTTGCCGCCGCGCTGGTACAGATCGAAAAGCAGTTCGGCAAGGGCTCGATCATGAAAATGGGGGACGCCCAGATCCAGAACGACCTGCAGGTCGTCTCGACCGGGTCGCTCGGGCTGGACATCGCGCTGGGCGTGGGTGGGCTGCCGCGGGGGCGGGTCGTCGAGATCTACGGTCCCGAATCCTCGGGCAAGACGACGCTGTGCCTTCAGGTCGTCGCCCAGGTCCAGAAGGCCGGGGGCACCGCCGCCTACATCGACGCCGAGAACGCTCTCGATCCCGTCTACGCCGGCAAGCTGGGCGTCAATGTCGGCGAGTTGCTGATCTCGCAGCCCGACACCGGCGAGCAGGGGCTGGAAATCGCCGACATGCTGGTGCGCTCCGGCGGAGTCGACATCATCGTCATCGATTCGGTCGCGGCGCTGGTGCCGAAGGCCGAGATCGAAGGGGAGATGGGCGATCAGCTCCCGGGCCTGCAGGCGCGCCTGATGAGCCAGGCACTGCGCAAGCTGACATCGAACATCAAGCGCGCCAACGTGCTGGTCATCTTCATCAACCAGATTCGCATGAAGATCGGCGTCATGTTCGGCAATCCGGAGACGACGACCGGCGGCAATGCGCTCAAGTTCTATGCGTCGGTGCGTCTGGACATCCGCCGCATCGGCGCGATCAAGCGGGGCGAGGAAGTGGTCGGCAACGAGACCCGCGTCAAGGTCGTGAAGAACAAGGTCGCGCCGCCGTTCCGCGAGGCGCTGTTCGACATCCTCTACGGCGAGGGCATCAGCCGCGAAGGCGAGATCATCGAGCTGGGCGTCATTCACAGGATCGTCGAGAAGTCCGGCGCGTGGTACGCCTATGCGGGCGAGAAGATCGGCCAGGGCAAGGACAACGCGCGCGAGTTTCTGAAGGAGCATCCTCAAACGGCGACCGAGATCGAGGCGAAGATCCGAGAGACGGTGGGCGTTCCGACGCCTGCGCGCATCAAGGGCGACGCCGAGGACTGAGGGCGAATCTCGCCGATGCGACGGCCGACGGACCGAAAATGCCCGCTGGCCCGCGCGTGATGCAGGAGATGCTGCCAGTCGCAGGGGTCGAAGATGCGCAATGCCCGTGACAAGCCGCCACCGTCGGCTCGCGTCACGGCGATTCGCATGCTCGCGCGGCGCGACCTCAGTCGCGCCGAACTGCAGCAGCGCATGCGCGCTTGCGGCATCCCGGACGCGGGTATCGCCGAGACCCTCGACGAATTCGAGCGCTTGGGCTACCTGTCGGATGCCCGCTGCGCGGAAGGCGTCGTCGCCCGGCGCGCGGGGCATTACGGAAAGCGGGCGATCGCGCGCGACCTCGGCGACCGCAAGCTTGCGTCGACCGCCGCAAAGGAGGCGCTCGGGGCGCTGGACGCGCGCGACGAGCTGGCCGACGCGACTGCGCTCTGGTCGCGACGCTTCGGAAAGCCACCGCAGGACAAGCGCGAGAAGGCGAGGCAGCTGCGCTTCATGATGTCGCGTGGCTACAGTGCCGCAACGGCATTCAAGGTGCTGCGCGCCGCGGGAGTGGTCGTCGACGAGGATCCCGACTGAGGCGGGCGCGCCCGGTCAGCCTGTCGCCGCCGCGACGCCCGTGGGGTCGGCGTTCGAGTCGACGGCGTCCATGCGCCGCGTCAGCAGCGCAATCGTGCGGCGCGGCAGATCCTCGGCATTGAACGTGAACGAGGAGCGGCGGGCGGCGGCGCCCATCGCCGCGGCACGGTCACGATCGGACGCGAGCGCGCGCACGCGCGCGATCACCTCCTCGGTCGACGCTACGACGAAACCCGAAACGCCGTCGTGCAGCCGTTCGACATACCCGCCGCGCGCGCCGGCCACGACCGGCAACCCGGTCGCCATCGCTTCCATGACGACGCGTCCGTACGCCTCGAACCAGCGCGAGCTGGTCCGATAGACGAAGCAATCCAGCGAACGCAGGAACTTCGCCGGATCTTCGGCGCCCGCGGGCAGCAGCTCGATCCCCGGGAATCCCGCGAGCTCGGGCGCGAGGCACGTTGCCCCCATCAGCCGGACGTGGCAACCGGACCGCGCCAGCGTGCGCCAAAGCAGCGGGTCGTCCTCGTGATGCTTGGTACGCAGGTCGCGCGACAGGCGCCCCACGGTGAACGGGCGCGACGGCCGCGCACCCGGCGACGGGCGGAAGCGCTGCACGTCGATCGGGCTTTCGAGGATTTCGCCGCTCCCGCCATGGAGCCGGCGCAACGCCTCCGACGTATACACGACCTCGACCTCGTGCCCGGCCCGCATGAGGCGGCGCAGGTTCTTGGCGAGACGATCGGGCTGGTCGGTGTTGTACAGGATCAGTACCCGCTCGAACGAGGCCAGCCGCGTCCAGTGACCGATCCGGAAATAGGTGCCGACGAACGCCAGCGTTCCGTGCCGCGGGAGCTTCAGCAACAGCGGCCGGATGCGCTTTACCGGGTATTCGCGAGCGAAGGCGGGTGACGGCTCGAACTCCGACCAAAGCTCGACGCGGGCGTGTCGGCGCAGCAGGCGCCACGTGTCGATGGTGCGCCAGTCCGCCCCGCCGCTGGGGTCCCACAGCGGGTTGACGAGGTGCACCGGTGCAGATTCGGAGCAGTGCGCTGACGGTTCCATCCCGGTCTCCGCGCGGAGTCTTGACGCAAGTTGACCACCCCGGCGGGAGGATGTCGCGGCGATTAATGTAACCATCGGTTGCGGGATTGGCAGACCGATCACCGCGCGCCGATCGTTCCGGCGCGAAGCAGGCCTGCGCGCCGAGCCCGCGGCCGGACGCCCGGCGCATCGCGGCAGCGTCCGTCCACCGCGCATCGGCGCCGGTTCGGGATAAAATGTAAGCTTTTGATTTATCGACGGTCGACGCGCGATCCCGGCATCGACCGTCGCACCCAACGGACCCGCATGAAAGTCGCCGACATTCGCCGCACGTTCATCGATTACTTCGTATCGAAGGGCCACACGCACGTCCCAAGCTCGTCGCTGGTCCCGGGAAACGACCCGACGCTGCTGTTCACGAATTCCGGAATGGTGCAGTTCAAGGACGTGTTCACCGGCGCCGAGCGAAGGTCCTACACGCGCGCGACGACGTCCCAGCGCTCGGTGCGGGCCGGCGGCAAGCACAACGACCTCGAGAACGTCGGCTACACGGCGCGCCACCACACGTTCTTCGAGATGCTCGGCAACTTCAGCTTTGGCGACTACTTCAAGCGCGACGCGATCCGCTACGCCTGGGAGCTCCTCACCGTGCGCTTCGGGCTCCCGCCGGAGCGACTTTGGGCCACCGTCTACATCGACGACGACGAGGCCCACGACATCTGGACGCGCGAGATCGGCATCCCTCCAGGCCGCTGCATCCGGATCGGCGACAACAAGGGCGCCGAGCACGCGAGCGACAACTTCTGGCAGATGGCCGACACCGGCCCCTGCGGGCCGTGCTCGGAGATCTTCTACGACCACGGCCCCGATGTCTTCGGCGGGCCGCCCGGATCGCCCGATGCCGACGGCGACCGCTACATCGAGATCTGGAACCTGGTGTTCATGCAGTTCGACCGCCAGAAAGGCGCCGGCGGCTTCACGATGACGCCGCTGCCCAAGCCCTGCGTCGACACCGGCATGGGGCTCGAGCGCCTCGCCGCGGTGCTGCAGCAGGTCCATTCGAACTACGAGATCGACCTTTTCGTCGCGCTGATCGGAGCCGCGGCGCGCGAGACCGGTGCCGCGGACCGCGACAGTCCGTCGCTCAAGGTGATCGCCGACCACATCCGCGCCTGTGCCTTCCTGGTCGTCGACGGTGTCATCCCCGGCAACGAGGGCCGGGGCTACGTGCTGCGGCGGATCGTCCGGCGCGCCATACGCCATGGCTACCAGCTCGGCCAGAAGCGGCCTTTCTTCCACCGCCTGGTCGAGGACCTCGACCGCCAGATGGGCGAGGCTTATCCGGAGTTGACGCGCGACAAGGCGCGCGTCGCGCAGGTGCTGAGGACCGAGGAGGAGCGCTTCGGCGAGACGCTCGAGCGCGGACTGAAGCTCTTCGAGGAGGCGGCGGCGCGCGGCGAGATCACCGGCGACGACGCGTTCACGCT
>DASYXO010000002.1:0-6306 GCA_035934825.1 Casimicrobiaceae bacterium | reverse complement strand
GCACCCGCGCCGGCGATCTCCGAGGAAACCCAGCGCCTGCTCGCCACCGATGCGAGCGCGCTCGATGCCGAGCTGCTCGACATCTACCTGACCGAGGCCGACGAGGTCCTGGACACCGTCGACGAGGGTTATCGCGCCCTTGCGCACAACAGCGGCGACCGCGATGCGCTGGTGACCGTGCGTCGCCAGTTCCACACGCTGAAAGGCAGTGGGCGCATGGTCGGCCTGACCGAGCTTGGCGAGCTTGCCTGGGGCGTCGAGCGCGTGCACAACCGCATTCTCGAGGATGACCGCCGGGTCACGCCGACGCTGCTCGAGCTGATCCGCACCGCGCAGGCGAGTTTCCGTGGCTGGGTGGGCGAACTGCGCGCGACAGGTCGCATCATGACCGACCCTGCGGCGCTGCAGGCGGCGCTCGGCGCGGTCGAGGCCGAGCTCCCCGGCTTCGCTCCCATGCCGGTGTCGACCGCGGCTTCCACGCTTGTCCCGCCTGCCGGATCGGTCGAGCCGGTTGCCGGCGAGCCGGTCGAAGCGTCAGGGCGCGAGGTGGCGTCGACGCTGGATCTCGATCTCATCGAGTTGCCCGATTTCGACGCGCCGCTTCCCGACGGAGCGGCGCCGGCGGTCACGGCGATCGACGAGCCGGTCGAGGAGACGATCGACATCGGCCTGCCATCCGACGGACGCGACGTCCAGAAGCCGGTGCTGCGCGTCGTCGCGGACAACACGTCCGTGCATGCCGGCGCCGCGGACGCGCGGTCGCGGGCGCCGGGTGTCCATGCACCGGGCCTGACGCTGCTCACCGATGCGCCACGATCCGCCGACGACACTGCGGCGCCGGACACCGACGAAGTGACGGTCGGTGCCGTCACGCTGTCCGCATCGTTGTGGAAGATCCTCTGCGACGAAGCGGACCAGAACGTCGCGGTGCTGCAGCATGAGGTCTCGCTGATGCAGTTCGACCCCGATCACCTGCCCGTGGTGGCGATGGTCCGTGCGAGCCACACGCTGTGCGGGATCCACCGCACCGGCGGCATCGCGCTGATCGCGGAGACGGCGCAGGCGCTGGAGCAGGCGCTGCTCGCGCTCGAGCAGTACGGGCCACCGTTTCCGAGCCGTGCCCATCCGGTACTCGCCCGTGCCAGCGCGGGGCTCGGACATTTCGTAAGCCGCGTGAGGGCCCGCGAGGGATTCAGTCCCAGCGACGAACGTGAAGCGGCGGACATCCGCATCGAGCTCGACGAGCTGCGCCAGGAAGCGAGCGCGAATGCGCCGACCCTCGACCTGCTGCTGGGGGACGAAGACATCGAGCCAGCGACCACTTCGGTCCAGCCGGCAACACCGGCGCAGCCGATGGCTCCGGAATCGATCGCAGCCGCGTCGTCCCAGGCACGAGAGGCGTTCGAGGCGATCGCGGAATCCGACCTGCCGACCGGCGCCCCGGGCGCGCTTGCAGCGACCAGCGACGCGCCCGCACCGCCGCCGCTCGCCGCGGTTGCTGGCAACGCCGCAATGCCCGCCCCGGAATCCGTTCCGGCGGCCGCCGAGGTCGTGCCCGACGCCGGAGCGTGGCCGCCGGCACCCAGGTTCCAGCCGGTGCCACCCCCGGTCCCCGCGATCCCGCCCGACGAGACGCTGCTCGACATCACCGACGACGTCGACGAAATGGTCGTCCCCATCTTCATCGAGGAAGCGGCCGAGCTGTTTCCGAAGGTCGGCGACGGGGTGCGCGCCTGGCGCCGCAGCCCCGGTGATGACGACGCCGTGGTCGCCGAGTTGCGCCGGACGTTGCACACGTTGAAAGGCAGCGCCCGCATGGCGGGCGCGATGCGCCTGGGCGAGCTGGCGCACCGAATGGAGTCGCGCCTCGCCGCCGACGGGCCCCAGCTCGCGGCCACGCCCGAGCTGTTCGAAGCCCTCGACACCGACCTCGACCGCATCGGTTTCGTGCTCGATGCGCTGCGCGAGGGCAAGTCGAACGTCGTGCTGCCTTGGCTTGCGCCACCGGCCGAAGGGACGGGTGCCGCGCCTGGCGCAAAGGCGCCGGGCGTCGCGTCGACGGCGCGCGTCGCCGCCGACGCTGCGGAGCCTGCGATCGTGGGAGCGACCGCTCTCGAATCGCCGCCTGCGATCCCGCCGGGCGCGACGCGAGGCGCCGGCGCGATCGTCGAGCGGCGTCGCACGCCGCGGCCGCGCGACGTCGAGATCGGCGCGCGCGCGATGCTGCGGGTGCGCGCCGACATCGTCGATCGCCTGGTCAACGAGGCCGGCGAGGTCGCGATCGCCCGGGCGCGCGTCGAGGGCGAGCTGCGCGCGCTGAAGGCGAACCTGCTCGAGCTGACCGGCAGCGTCATCAGGCTGCGCGGCCAGGTGCGGGAAATCGAGCTGCAGGCCGAGACGCAGATCCAGTCCCGCATGTCGGCGGTGCAGTCGACGCGCGAGGAATTCGATCCGCTGGAGCTCGACCGCTACACGCGCTTCCAGGAGCTCACGCGCTCGCTGGCCGAAGGCGTCAACGACGTGTCGACGGTCCAGCAGTCGCTGCTGAAGAACCTCGACGATGCCGACGTCGCGCTGCTAGTGCAGGCGCGGCTGTCGCGCGACGTCCAGCAGCGTCTGCTCGCGATCCGGACCGTTCCGTTCAACAGCCTGACCGAGCGGCTGTACCGGACGTTGCGCAAGACCGCGCGCGAGCTCGGCAAGCGCGCGAACCTCGAGATCAACGGTGCGCAGACCGAGCTCGACCGCTCGGTCCTGGAGAAGCTCGCCGGACCCCTCGAGCACCTGCTTCGCAACGCGCTGGACCACGGCATCGAATCCCGCGACGAGCGCATCGCCACCGGCAAGCCGGAGACCGGCGAGATCCAGATCGGCGTGCGCCAGGCCGGAAACGAGATCGCGATCGAGCTGACCGACGACGGCCGCGGGATCGACTTCGCCCGCGTGCGCGAGCGCGCGATCGCCGCCGGCATGATTCCCGCGGAGGCCGAGCCGACCGAGCAGCAGCTGGTCGAGTGCCTGTTCCGCCCGGGCTTCTCGACAGCCCAGGAGTTGACGCAGATCTCCGGCCGCGGGATCGGCATGGACGTCGTTCGCAACGAGATCGTGTCGCTGGGCGGCCGCGTCGACGTGCATTCGGAAGCCGGGAAAGGAACGCGCTTCAATCTGTTCCTTCCGCTGACGCTCGCGGTCGCGCAGGCGGTGCTGGTGCGCGCGCTGGGTCGGCCATGGGCGCTGCCCGCGTCGATGGTCGAGCAGGTGCAGCAGATGAAGCCCGAAGCAGTCGCGAAAATGTACGTCGAAGGTGCGATCGACTGGCGCGGGCAGGCCTGCACGTTCCACTACCTGTCGCGGCTGCTGGGCGACGCCGCGGCGACGCCCGAGCTTTCCCGCTACAACGCCGTGCTCATCGTCAAGAGCGGGCAGGGGACGATTGCAATCCATGTCGACGAAATGGTCGGCAACCAGGAAGTCGTCGTCAAGAACATCGGCCCGCAGCTCGCCCGCGTTCCCGGGCTGTCCGGCGCGACGGTGCTCGGGACCGGCGAGATCGTGCTGATCGTCAATCCGGTGCAGCTCGCGCAGCGTGCCGAGGTGCCGGCGTTCCGACCGGAGAGCGTCGACGCGATGCTGGCAGCGCGCCAGGCCCTGGCCGCCCCGGCGAAAGCCGAGCGCAAGCTCGTCATGGTCGTCGACGATTCGCTGACCGTGCGCAAGATCACCTCGCGCCTGCTGTCGCGCGAGGGCTTCGACGTGGTCACTGCCCGCGACGGTGTGGACGCGCTGCAGGCGCTGGGCGAGCGCGCACCCGATGCGATCCTGCTCGACGTCGAGATGCCACGGATGGACGGCTTCGAATTCGCGAAGACCGCCAAGGGCGATCCCAAGACAGCGCGCATTCCGATCATCATGATCACGTCGCGGACCGCCGACAAGCACCGCAATCGCGCGACGGAGATCGGCGTCGATGCATTCCTCGGCAAGCCCTACCAGGAAGAGGAGCTGCTGCGCAACCTGCGCAAAATGCTCGACGCCGTGGCGGCAGTCTGAAAGGTCCTTGCCTGCGCCCGGGCTGACACCGCCTCCCATCGGCGGTACATTCCCCCCATTCGAACGGAGGAATGGCCATGGCGCAATTCGCGACCGAGAACATTCGTACTGTAGCGCTGGTGGGTGATGGCGCTTCGGGCAAGACGACGCTCACCGAGGCGTTGCTCGCCCGCGCCGGGGCCGTACCGGCTGCCGGCAGCGTCGAGCGCGGCAGCACCGTCAGCGACTTCGACCCGCTCGAGAAGACCTATCAGCATTCGCTGCGCGCGTCGCTCGTTCATCTCGAGACGGTTGGCACGCGCATCCACATCGTCGACACCCCCGGCTTTCCCGATTTCATCGGGCAGGCGATGGGGGCGCTGGACGCCGTCGAGACCGCGGCTGTCGTCGTCAACGCGGCTGCTGGCGTGCAGATGGTCTCCGCGCGCATGATGGACTGGGCAGCCAGGCGCAGCCTGTGCCGGCTGGTCGTCATCAATCGGATCGATGCGGAGAACGTCGATCTTCCTGGCGTCCTCGCGGCCGTACGCAGCGCCTTCGGCAACGAGTGCCTCCCGATCAACCTGCCGGCGGGAGGCGGAAGCCGTGTCGTCGACTGCTTCTTCAACCCCTCGGGCGACGCCGATTTCTCGTCGGTCGCCGACGCGCATCGCGCTCTCGTGGACCAGGTGGTCGAGGTCGACGAGGGGCTGATGTCGCTCTATCTGGAGCAGGGAGAGATCGCGCCCGAGCAGCTGCACGCGCCGTTCGAGAAGGCACTGCGCGAGGGACACCTGGTACCGGTGTGCTTCACGTCGGCGCGCACCGGCGCGGGCGTGGCCGAGCTGCTCGATATCCTCGTGAAGCTCGCCCCCAATCCGGGCGAGGGCAATCCGGCACTGTTCAGCAAGGGCGAAGGCGACCATGCCGTCGAATACCATTCGGTTCCCGACCCCTCGAAGCACGTGCTGGCGCACGTGTTCAAGGTGGTCATGGATCCGTTCGTGGGGAAGCTGGGAATCTTCCGCGTGCACCAGGGGACGGTCACGCGCGACACCCAGCTCTTCGTCGGCGATGCCCGCAAGCCATTCAAGGTGGGCCACCTGTTCATGCTCCAGGGGGGGAAATACGTGGAGATCGACCACGCGGTTCCCGGCGATCTCGCCGCGGTTGCGAAGGTCGACGAGGTCGAGTTCGACTGCGTGCTGCACGATTCGCACGACGAGGATCACATCCGCATGCGGCCGCTGGAATTCCCGGTCCCGATGCACGGGTTCGCGATCACCCCCAAGCGACGCGGCGACGAGCAGAGGATCTCCGACGTTCTGCACAAGATGACGGCCGAGGACCCGACGCTGGTCGTCGGACACGACCCGCTGGTGAACGAGACCGTACTGCGCGGCCTGGGCGAGCTTCACCTGCGCTCGGTGCTGGAGCGAATGGCGAGCCAGTTCAAGCTCGAGGTCGAGACGCGGCCGCCGCGGGTCCCGTACCGCGAGACGGTGACGGCCAAGGCCGAGGGGCATCACCGACACAAGAAACAGACCGGCGGCGCCGGCCAGTTCGGCGAGGTCTACCTGCGCATCGAGCCGCTGCCGCGCGGCGGCGGCTTCGAGTTCGTCGACCAGGTGAAAGGCGGTGCGATTCCCAACACGCTCATTCCCGCGGTGCAGAAAGGTGTCGAGCAGGTGCTCGCAACGGGTCCCGTCGCCGGCTTCCCGATGCAGGACGTGCGCGTCATCGTCTACGACGGCAAGTACCATCCGGTCGACTCAAAGGAGGTCGCCTTCGTCGCTGCCGGGCGCAAGGCCTTCCTCGACGCGATCGGCAAGGCGCGTCCGATTGTTCTCGAGCCCATCGTCGGCGTGGAGATCAACTGCCCTGCGACCACGATGGGTGACGTGACCGGCGATCTTTCGTCGCGGCGCGGGCAGGTGACCGGGACGCAGACGATGCAGGCAGGGATGCTCGCCGTCAATGGGCGCGCCCCGCTGTCGGAGCTCGACGGCTATGCCGCCCGTCTCAAGTCGATGACCGGCGGCCATGGCGCGTGGACAATGGCGCTGTCGCACTACGAGCCGGCACCGCCGAGCCTGCAGAGCGACTTGTCGGCCGAGTACGCCAAGCACCGGAGGCACGAGGAGGATTAATGAAAATGGGGTCCGGGAAAATTGGGGTCAGAGCTGAAAATTGGGGTGAGAGCTGTAATAACTGCACGCCAGGGGTTGGCGTGATTCGACACGAACATTCAATGGTGCAGTCATTACAGCTCTGACC
>DASYXO010000352.1:0-1991 GCA_035934825.1 Casimicrobiaceae bacterium | reverse complement strand
ATTCGGCGGCGGTGCTCGCGAGCTGCCTCTGGCACTTCGGCATCTCGCACATCCTGACCCTGGACGCCCTGCTGTCGTTCTGCCTGGCACTGGCGCTGGTGGGATTCCTGCTCGCCCAGCGCAGTGACGCGTCGCCAGGCTCGCGCGAGCGGATGATGCTCCTCGCCTATGTCGCGACCGCGGCGGGAATCCTGACCAAGGGCGTGGTCGCGCTGGCGATACCGGGAACCACGCTGATCCTCTATTCGCTTGCGACCCGCGACTTCGCGCCCTGGAAGCGTCTCCACCTCGCCAAGGGGCTCCCGCTGCTGCTCGTCCTGACCGTACCCTGGTTCGTCCTGGTATCGGTGCGCAATCCCGAGTTTGCGCGCTTCTTCTTCATCCACGAGCACATCGATCGCTTCCTGACCAAGGAGCTGAAGCGCCCGGGTCCCTGGTGGTATTTCCTGCCGATGCTGCTGGCCGGGCTCCTGCCCTGGACCGGCGTGTTCCTCTGGCGCCTGAAGGCGAGCTGGCGCGACGCCGCCGTCGATCCCGGCGGCTTCTCGTGGGCGCGCTTCTGCCTGATCTGGTCGGCGTTCATTCTCGTCTTCTTCAGCGTCTCGAAATCGAAGCTGCCGTCCTACATCCTGCCGATCTTCCCGGCGGCCGCGCTGGTGCTTGGCTGGCAGCTCGAAGCGATGGCGACGCGCGCGCTTTCGGTGCTCGCTGCGCTGCTTGCTGCGACGACGGTCCTGCTATGGGGGCTCGCGATGCTCGGCTATCCGACTCTCGCGCAGAGGCTTGCCGACGTGAAGACCCCGCTTCCCATCTACGAAGCACTCGGCCCCTGGGTCGAGCTCGGACTGGGGATCGCAGCCGCCGGCTATGTCGTCGGCTGGCTGATGGTGCGACGCGGCGGCATGGCCGCGAAGAGCATCGCGATCGCCGTCATCGCGCTCTCGACGACGCTGGCGATGCAGGCGTTCTTCAGGGGATCGGACGTATTCCGGGCGACGCGGTCGGCGGCGGACCTCGCCAGCGCACTGGAAAACGCGGCCGATCCTCCGTACGATCGCGAGGCGCCCTTCTACCAGGTCCGCATGTACGACCAGACGCTGCCTTTCTACCTGCGCCGAACGACGACGCTGGTCGCGTATCGCGACGAGATGGGGCCGGGACTCGACCTCCAGCCGGGGCTCGCGATCCCGAATGTCGCGGACTGGATCCCGCGCTGGGAGGCGCTGCCGCAGGCCTATGCGCTGATGTCGCCGCAGACGCAGGCGTCGCTGGAGAAGGAGGGCGTGCCGATGCGGGTGGTCGCGGGCGATTCGCGACGGGTCCTGGTCGAGCGGCGCTGAGACGGAAAGCCAATGGGCATCCCCGCGTTCCTGTTCCTGATCACCGGCGTGCTGCTCAATGCCGCGGCGCAGCTCATGCTGAAGGCCGGCACCAACCGGCTCGGCGTCATCACGTTGACGGCGGGCGACTGGCTCGCGACGCTGATCCGGATGGCGACTGAGCGTCATTTCATCGGCGGTGCCGCTCTCTACGTCGTAAGCCTGGTCGTGTGGATCCTCGGCCTTTCCCGTGTTCCCGTTTCACTTGCCTATCCGATGCTGTCACTGGGCTATGTCGTCAATGCGATCGCCGCGCACTACCTGTTCGGCGAGGCGGTCAGTGTCCAGCGCTGGCTCGGCATCGGATTCATCATCGTCGGCGTCTGGATGGTCGCGAAGAGCTGAGCCGCCCCATGGCCCCTGCCGCCGCGCTGAAGTTCGCGAGCCCCGTCATCGACGAAGCGACCATCGCCGCTGTCGGCGACGTGCTGCGCTCGGGGCAGATCACCAGCGGCCCCTGGGTCGAGCGTTTCGAGGCGGCGCTGTCGGATTTCTGCGGCGGCCGGCCGGTGCGGGCCGTCACTTCGGCGACCGCGGCCGTCGAGATCGCGCTGCAGCTCGCCGGCATCGGGCCGGGCGACGAGGTGATCACCTGCGCCCAGAGCTTCTTCA
>DASYXO010000350.1:0-6565 GCA_035934825.1 Casimicrobiaceae bacterium | reverse complement strand
CTTCGGCGGGCACGCCTACGCCGCAGGCCTGACCATCCCCAGCGCCGCCCTGGCCCGCTTCGCGGAAGCCTTCGAATCGGTCGCCCGCGAACGGCTGCCGGCGGCGGCGCTGCGGCGCAACCAGGACAGCGACGGCGAGCTCCGGCGCGGGGAACTGACCGTCGATCTGTGCGCGACGCTACGCGCCCAGGTGTGGGGACAGGGTTTCCCACCCCCCACCTTCGACGGCAGCTTCGACGTCGTCGCCCAGCGCGTCGTCGGCGACGGACACGCGAAAATCACCCTCGAGCGCGACGGCGAGCGCCATTGCGCAATCGCCTTCCGTACCCCCGGGACGCTTCCGCCGCGAATCCGGGCGCTCTACCGGCCGGCGCTCAACCTGTGGACTGGCCGCCCGTCGGTCGAGCTGGTCATCGAGGATTACGCCGCGGATTGAATGCCCGCGATCCCGCGATCCCGCGATTGCGCAGAGCAGAATCGCCGCCCGCAGATGGCGACCAAGGCGGCGATCCCTGGACCAGATGCGACGCGCCGCAGCACGCCGCTGCTGCTCTAATGACTATGTTTATATTGACGTTTTAATTGCATATCGAGCTCGTGGCGGCAACGCAACAAACCGCAGTCCACGGTCCAATATTCCTTGTGCGACGCAATATATTGCGCTAGATTACAACGCATTTTGCCGAGCCGACCCCACCCCGGGGTGGCCAGCGGGCTGCAATCATCGAAGGACTCGCGGATGCGTCTCACCGACAAGGTCTCGATCATCACCGGCGCCGGCCAGGGCATCGGCCGCGCGACGGCGCTCAAGTTCGCATCGGAGGGTGCCAAGGTCGCGGTCTGCGACATCAATACCGCGGCGGTCGAGGACACGGTCAAGGCGGTGCTCGATGCCGGCGGCGACGCCGCGGGCTTTCGCGTCGACGTGACCGACAAGGCGAGCATCGCCAGGATGGTGACCGGCGTGATGGCCAAGTGGGGCCGGATCGACACGCTGGTCAACAATGCCGGCATCGTCCAGGACGCGCAGTTCAAGAAGATGACCGACGAACAGTTCGAGCGCGTCATCGACGTCAACCTCAAGGGCGTCTACCACTGCACCAAGGCAGTCGTCGACATCATGCTCGAGCAGAACTCGGGCGTGATCCTGAACGCGTCCTCGATCGTGGGACTCTACGGCAACTTCGGGCAGACCAATTACGCGGCAACCAAGTTCGGGGTCATCGGCATGATGAAGACCTGGGCGCGGGAGCTCGGGCGCAAGGGCATTCGCGCCAATGCGATCTGTCCGGGCTTCATCGAGACACCGATCCTCTCGTCGATCCCCGACAAGGTGATCAAGTTGATGGAAGACAAGGTCCCGATGGGCCGCCTCGGCAAGCCCGAGGAGATCGCCAATACCTACGCCTGGCTCGCGTCCGACGAAGCGTCCTACATCAACGGCGCCGTCATCGAGGTTTCCGGCGGCTGCACGATCTGACCCGCGGTAGCGCCGCTGCGGTTCAGCGGCCAGGCGGCGCATTTCATCCGAAGGGTGGGTTGAGCCGGATGCAGGATCGGCGGTAGCATTTCGCGCCCGATGCCCCGATTACGGTCGCCTCCGATGATCCGCCCGCTGCTCCCACCCGTCCTCCTGGTCCTGGCCTGCGTCGTCGCGGCGCCCGCCGGTGCCGTGACGATCGGTGGCAATCCCGGTCCGGCCCACAACTATGTCTGCCCGCACGCGGACGGGGGCCCCGCGCTCGACTGCTATTTCGATGCCGTCCAGCACCTGTACACGATGTGTCGCGACGTCAAGGCCATCGAGATCGTCGAATTCGGCTACGACAAGTCGACCGAGGGGACCAATGGCGCGAAGACCGAGTATTGCCTCGACAAGCAGAAGCAGAACATCACGCATCCGTTCCTGGCCGCGCTGAAGCAGGCTGCGGTCTCGCGGCAGGCGGTCGCGGCGCTGAAGGGCCTCCAGCAAACGTGGCTGTCTGCGCTGTCGAACCTGCAGTGGCGCAAGGGCGAATCCGATGCCCAGTACAAGTCGCGCGTCGTGCAACCCTACGAGGAGTTCAAGGACCGCATTGCCGTCATCCGCGGCGACTACGCCGAGATCGCGTCGCAGCGCGCACGCATTCCGGCGGCCGCGCACCGGAAGCCGGCTTTGCCAGCGCGCCGGACGGTGGTCGCGCAGGACAAGGCGAAACCGCGCTGAACCCACTGCAACCCTCCGGGCCACGCGCGAGCGCCGCCGAATCCGAGCTCGAGGCGATCTTCCGCGAGGGTGGCACGCTTGCGCGGAAGCTGCCCGGCTTCCGTTTCCGGCCGCAGCAACTCGCGATGGCACAGGCGATCGCCCACGCGATCGCGCAGCGCGAGCCGCTGGTTGCCGAAGCCGGGACCGGCACCGGCAAGACCTTCGCCTACCTGGTTCCGGCGCTGCTCTACGGCGGCAAGGTTATCGTCTCCACCGGGACCAAGACGCTGCAGGACCAGCTCTACGAGCGCGATCTGCCGCTGGTCCGCGACGCGCTCGCCGTGCCGGCGACCGTCGCACTGCTCAAGGGCCGCGCCAACTACGTCTGTCATCACCACCTCGAGCGCACGGCACGCGAAGGCCGCCTCCCGACGCGACAGGATGCGCACTACCTTCCCAGGATCGTCGCGTTCGCGCGCGCAAGCCTGCGCGGCGACCGCGCCGAGCTCGCCGACGTGCCCGAGGGTGCTGCCATCTGGCCGCTGGTGACGTCGACGCGCGACAACTGCCTCGGGTCGAAGTGCGCGTTCCACGGGGATTGCTTTGTCATCAAGGCGCGCCGGGAGGCCCAGGACGCCGACGTCGTCGTGGTCAATCACCACCTGTTCTTCGCCGACGTGACATTGCGCGACGAAGGCCTCGCCGAGCTCCTGCCGGCGTGCAACACCGTGATCCTCGACGAGGCACACCAGCTCCCCGACACCGCGACGCTGTTCTTCGGCGAGCAGACGGGCGCCGGTGCGCTGGCCGAGCTCGCCCGCGATGCCGAGATCGTCGCGCGCACCGAGGCGCGCGACGTGCCGGAGCTTCCCGACGCTGCGACCGACGTCGGGCCGGCGATCCGCAGATTGAGGCTTGCGCTGGGCGACGCGCCGGGCAAGTTCCCCCAGGGCGTGCTCGCCGCTCGAGCGGACTTCACCGAGGCGCTCTCGGCATTGTCGGCGGCGCTGGACCGGCTTGCCGCCGAGCTCGGACGGTTCTCCGAGCGCAGCGAGGACATCGCCACCGTCGCACACCGCGCCGATGAAGCCGCGCAGCGTCTTGCCCGGTGGAGCACCGGGTTGGCCGGCGGCGACGACGCTCCGGGCGAATGGATTCGCTGGGTGGACGTTGGTGCACAGGGATTCCAGCTTCACGCGTCGCCGCTGTCGGTGGCCGAGGTCTTCCGCCGCCAGGTCGACGCCACCGGCCGCGCCTGGATCTTCACGTCGGCGACGCTCTCGGTCGGCGGCGACTTCTCGCATTACGCGGCGCAACTCGGACTGGGCGACGCCGCGACCGGGTGCTGGGAGAGTCCGTTCGATTACGGCGAGCAGGCGCTGCTCTATGTCCCGCGCGGCCTCCCGCCGCCCAACACCCCCGAGCACACGCGTGCCGTCGTCGACGCGGCCCTGCCGGTACTGAAGGCCAGCGGCGGGCGCGCGTTCATGTTGTTCACGACGCTGCGCGCGCTGTCCGCGGCGCGCGAATGCCTCGCCGAGGCGCTCGCGCGCGAAGGCCTCGGTTTCCCGCTGCTGGTCCAGGGCGAGGGATCGAAGACCGACCTGCTGCTGCGCTTCCGCGCGCTCGGCAATGCGGTCCTGCTCGGAAGTGCGAGTTTCTGGGAAGGCGTCGACGTGCCGGGCGATGCGCTGTCGGTCGTGGTGATCGACAAGCTTCCCTTCGCGCCGCCGGACGACCCGCTGCTCGCCGCGAGGCTCGCAAAGCTCGCCGACGAGGGCGGCAACGCGTTCATGGAATGGCAGCTGCCGCAGGCGGCGATCAGCCTGAAGCAGGGTGCTGGGCGCCTGATCCGCACCGAAACCGACCGCGGCGTGCTGATGATCTGCGACCCGAGGCTGATCGACAAGCCGTATGGTCGCAGGATCTGGCAAAGCCTGCCCCCGATGCGCCGCACCCGCGAACTGGCCGAGGTCGAGACGTTCCTGGCAAACGCGACGGTGCTCGGCGGCTGAGGAACACCCGGCCCGGAATCGGGGCGGCGAAATTGGGGTCCGAAATTGGGGTCAGAGCGGAATTTGCCGCGGGATTGTCCGCGGGGCTCAGCGCATCCCCGGCATCAGGTTCTTCAGGCCCCGAAGCATCTTCTGCGGGCCCTTGGCGACCATTTTCATCATTTTCTGCGTCTGCTCGAACTGGTTGAGCAACTGGTTCACCTCCTGCACCGAGACGCCTGCGCCGGCGGCGATCCGGCGCTTGCGCGACGCCTTGAGCAGCTCGGGCTTGGCGCGTTCTTGCGGCGTCATCGAATTGATGATCCCTTCCAGCCGGGCGACCCTGCGATCGTCGAGGGTCGCGCCCTGCGCCGCGCGCGCAAGCTCGGCCGGCAGCTTGTCGACCAGTGCCGCGAGCCCGCCCATCTTGCGCATCTGCGCGATCTGTCCCTTGAAATCCTCGAGGTCGAAGCCCTTGCCGGTCTTGACCTTCCTGGCGAGCTTTTTCGCCTCCTCGATGTCGACCGAGCGGTGGGCGTCCTCGATCAGCGACAGGACGTCGCCCATGCCCAGGATGCGCGAGGCCATCCGCTCGGGATGGAACACCTCGAGGCCGTCGATCTTCTCCGACACGCCGGCGAACTTGATCGGGGCGCCGGTGACCTGTCGCACCGACAGCGCCGCTCCACCGCGGGCGTCGCCGTCGAGCTTGGTCAGGATCACGCCGGTGAGCGGCAGCGCTTCGCGGAACGCGCGGGCGGTGTTCACCGCGTCCTGGCCCTGCATCGAATCGACGATGAACATCGTCTCGATCGGCTTGACTGCCGCGTGCAGCTCGGCGATCTCGACCATCATCGCCTCGTCGATCGCGAGGCGCCCGGCGGTGTCGACGATCAGCACGTCGTGGTAATGCCGTCGCGCCCAGTCGAGTGCGGAGGTCGCGATGTCGACCGGCTTCCGGTCCGTGGTCGACGCGAAGAAATCGGCGCCGACCTGCCCTGCCAGCGTCTGGAGCTGCAGGATCGCCGCGGGACGGTAGACGTCGGCGGAAGCCAACAGCACCTTCTTCTTCTGCGCGATCAGCCATCGCGCGAGCTTGGCCGCCGTCGTCGTCTTGCCCGCACCCTGCAGGCCCGCCAGCAGGATCACCGCCGGCGGCTGCACGGCGAGATCGAGCGGCTGGGCCGTGCCACCCATCAATGCGGTCAACTCGTGCGCGACGACGCTGATCAGCGCCTGGCCGGGCGTCAGCGAGCCGACGACTTCAGTTCCGATTGCTTTTTCGCGAAGCTCCGCGATGAAGGTCTTGACGACCGGCAGCGCGACATCGGCTTCGAGCAGCGCGAGGCGCACTTCGCGCAGCGCGTCCTGGATGTTGGCGTCGGTAAGCCGCGCCTCGCCACGCAGCGTCTTGACGACGCGCGACAGGCGCTCGGTAAGGGTATCGAGCATGGGAATCCCGCCCCACGGTCCGGCGGCGAATGACGCGCGGGCGCTGAGGTAAACTTGATCGGCGATGATCATTCTACTGCACGTGCTCGTTGCGGCGATCTACACAGCGGCCGCATGGGCGCTGTGGCCGCGAGGGTCCACACCAGCGCCTGCTCACCGTGAAGCAGGATTGGCACTGCTCGCCAGCGCCCTCGCTCTCCACGGCGTCGCGATATACCAGGCCATCGCCCGGCCGGACGGGCTCGACCTGTCGCTGGTCAACGCGCTGTCGCTGGTCGCCGGGCTCGCGGTTCTGGTCGCCTGGCTGACCGGCGTGATGCGAACGCTCCCCAGCGTTACCGCGGTCGTGCTCCCGGTCGCCGCCGGCTGTGTGCTGCTGCCTCCGCTGGCCGCTTCGCCGCACCGCATTCCCTATGCGGACGAACCTTGGGCGGCCGCCCACATCGGAGTCGCCCTCGTCGGCTACGCATTCATGGTCGTCGTCGCACTGCAGGCACTGGTGATGACCGGGCTGGAGAAGCGCCTGCATCGCGGCCTGCCCGACGCGGCGACCGGCGCCAGCCCGCCGCTGCTGACGCTCGAGCGCTACCTGTTCCGGCTGATCGCCGCCGGCTTCGTGCTGCTGACGCTGACGCTCGTGAGCGGCATTCTGTTTTCGGAGCAGCTCTTCGGCAAGCCCGTCACGTTCACCCACAAGAACGTGTTCTCGGTCGCCGGGTGGCTCGCATTCGCCATCCTGCTCTACGGCCGCTGGCGCTATGGCTGGCGAGGTCGCACGGCGCTAAAATGGATTCTCGGCGGGACGCTGATGCTCGCGCTTGGCTACCTCGGCAGCAAGTTCGTGCTGGAGATTCTGCTGCGCCGCTAACCCCGGGAAATAATGGGGTCAGAGCTGTAATACTTCGGAAAATGGGGTCAGAGCCGTGACGCT
>DASYXO010000339.1:0-3402 GCA_035934825.1 Casimicrobiaceae bacterium | reverse complement strand
GAAATCGACGTTGCGGTAGCTCAGGTTGGCGCGGAACGCCGTGTCGGTGGAATAGCCGATTCCCGCCTCGACTCGCTTCGGCGGCGCCTCGATCACCGCGACTCGGACCGGCGCGTCGGCGGCGTGCGCGGGATCGGTGTCGATCGCCGCCCGCACGCTCGCGAAATAGCCGGTGCCGTTCAGGCGCCGCACGAACTGGTCGAGCTGCTCGAGGGAGTACGTGGCACCCGGCGCAACGCTCCGGTAGTTGCGCACGAGTGCGGGCGGGTAGCGCGAAAGGCCCTTGATGTCGAGATCGCCGACGTGAAACACCGGACCGCTGTCGATGTCGACGTCGAGGTCCACCGTCGCCGCCTGCGGATCGACGCGCGCCTCGCTGGCGACGAGCTTCGCCGACGCATAGGCGTTTCCAGCGAGCGTGGCAAGCGCGCGCGCCTTCGCACTCGCCCAGGCCGATTGGCGAAACGGCGCGCCGGGCGGCAGCAGCCACTCGCGACGCATGCGGGCGATCGTGCCGGCGGCGTCGCGGTCACTCATCGCGGGCCCGCTCACGCGCAGGTTCAGCCGAGCGACGCGGGCGAGCACGCCCGGTGCGACGTGCAGCGTGACGGTGGCGGGATCGGTGGACCGATCGACGGTGACGTTCGCGTCGGCCGCGAAGTAGCCTTCAGTGGCGGCGGCTTCCTTCGCCTGGCCGATTGCTTCACGTGAGAGCTCGGTGAAGAGATCCGCGCTCATGTCCGCATACGACTGCCAGCGGATCAGATCGACGCTTGCGGCAAGCGTGTCTTGGAGGTCTTTCGGGGCGTCGACGACGACGCGGTAGGAAAGCGAACGCGCAGCCGGTCGCGCAGGCGTGCCGGTCGTCGGCGCTGCGGGGGCGGCAGGCGATGCTGGTGCTGCGCTGGGGCGAACCGCAGATCCTGCGGCGTCCCCGTCGGTCGGGCGGGCGTCACCGCCCGCGGTCGAGGTTGCGGCGCTAGCGACGCCCGTTGCCGTCGCCAGCAGGAGCAGGGCCCAAGTTCGCCGGAGCCGGCGCCGCAGTCGGGGCGGATGCGTTGGCCGCGCCGTCATTGCCATCGGCCGTCGGCGCCTGCGACTCGCCCTGCGCCGTCGCCGGCCCGGACCGCGGCCAGGGGTTGTACGTCGCCCAGGTCACGCCGATGGCCGTGCGCTCGGGATGCAAGCGCTTGGGCGCCTCGATGGGCCCTTGGTTGCGCGAAGTTGGGAAATTCCAATCGATCAGCTCGTTGCCGCTGCCCCACAGGCCGTCGGCCCGCGAATAGCCGTAATCGTCGCGCGGGTCGCGCAGCGCACAGCCTGCGAGCGTCGCCGCAACCATCGTCGCAACCAACATGATGCCAGTGACGCGCTGCATCGAACCTCCATGGCGGTTTGTGGAGCCGAGCCCGGCTCGAGTTCCTCTGTCATCCGGCGTTGCGCGAATGACGTATTCGACGTCGAGTTTACCGCTCGCCGATGGTCGCGACCAAGAATGGCGAGCTTTATGCCATCGTCATCGAGTGCGCGAAAACAACAGCCGCCGAAAATGGGGCCAGCCGTAAATGGGGTCAGAGCCGTAAATGGGGTCAGAGCTATTTTTTGATCAAGCAGGCCCGACCCCGTTTCCCGGGCCGTCAAAAAAAATAGCTCTGACCCCAATTACGGCTCTGACCCCATTTTTTCATAGAACGATCGTACGATTTGTCGCCGATGGTGGGAAAACACATTGAGAAAGCTGGCTAAGTCTATCTTTTAACGACGAAAATACGCTGTTGCATTTTGTGCGTAAGTCGTTGTTATTCAATTGCAAATACGTTGACCGCGTGCACGCCTTGCAGATATAGTCGCATCAAGTGGTAAAAAGTGGGTGGAAGTGGGGCATTGATGGCGCTTCGAAGTCGAGCGCGAATCAGTACGCAAGCACTCACTTTCATTCCGGGCGGAGGAGCGGTCGCACGTGGCGCAAAACGAGGACAAGGACGTCGGCGAGCCCGGCGCAGGCGACGGGTCGGCCGGCATCCCGGTGAATCGCCCGGTCTTCCGCGGCGTGGCCGAGTTGGTCCTCGACGCCAAGGGACGCCTCGCCGTTCCCGCGCGGCATCGCGACGGGCTGGCCACCGAAATAGCCGGCCGGCTGGTCATCACCGCCGATCCCGGCGGCTGCCTGTTGATCTATCCGCTCGCGACCTGGGAGCCGATCCAGGCGCAGCTGATGTCGCTCTCGTCGTTCAACGAAAAGATCCGGGGCCTGCAGCGGCTGATCGTCGGCCACGCCGACGATGTCGAGCTCGACGCGGCAGGACGGATCCTGGTCCCGCCGGCGCTGCGGCGCTATGCCGGCCTCGACAAGCACGTCGTGCTCGTCGGCCAGGGACAGAAGCTCGAGTTGTGGGACGCGCCGACGTGGCAGGCGCAGATCGCGCAGACGATCGCATTCCCCGGTGGATTGCCGCCCGAACTCTCGGGCTTCAGCCTCTGATCGCGCGATGCGTCGATGCCTCATGCGGGCCACGTCACGAGCCATGTCCCGGTGCTCCTCGCCGAGACCGTCGCGGCGCTCGCCGTGCGCGGCGACGGCGTCTACGTCGACGGCACCTTCGGGCGCGGCGGGCATTCGCGCGCGATCCTCGCGGCGCTGTCCGGACACGGGCGACTCGTCGCGATCGATCGCGATCCGCAGGCCGAGGCGGCAGCCCGCGCAATCGCCGATCCGCGCTTCACATTCCGCCGCGCGCGGTTCGCCGAATTGCCGCAGGTGCTCGCCGCGCTCGCGATCGTGCACGTCGACGGCGTGCTGCTCGACCTCGGCGTCTCGTCGCCGCAGCTCGAGGATCCGGCACGCGGCTTCACCTTTCGTCTCGACGGCCCGCTCGACATGCGGATGGATCCGACGCGCGGGGAATCCGCCGCCGGGTTCGTGGCCCGTGCTTCGATCGACGAACTGACGGAGGTCATTCGCAACTATGGTGAGGAACGGTTTGCTCAATCGGTTGCAAGAGCAATTGCGAAGGCTCGCGAGGTCAGGCCGATCGTCTCGACGCGGCAGCTCGCTGGCGTCGTCGCGCAAGCCATCGGCACGCGCACGCGGGGTGATTGGCGTCAGGATCCGGCAGCGCGGACCTTCCAGGCCCTGAGGATTGCGGTGAATCGCGAGCTCGAGGAATTGGCGACGACGCTACCCGCGGTCGTGCCGCTGCTCGAGCGCGGCGGGCGCCTGGCGGTGATCAGCTTCCACTCGCTCGAGGACCGGATCGTCAAGCGCTTCGTCGCCTGGGCGTCGCGGCCTTTCGGCGGCGACCCGCGGCTCGCGCGGGTGCCGATCCGCGAGCGCGCGCTGCCACCGGCGCCGCTCGTCGCCATCGGCCGTGCGATCAAGCCCTCGGACACCGAGATCGCCGC
>DASYXO010000301.1:0-9107 GCA_035934825.1 Casimicrobiaceae bacterium | reverse complement strand
GTTCGGGTGTGGCCAGTCGGTGCCCCAGAGCACGCGGTCCGGGTAGGTCTCGGCGATCCGGCGCGCAAACGGTACGACGTCGCGGTAGGCGGCGCGCTCACCATGGAGCGCCGGCGGGCCCGAGACCGAAAGCCGCTCCGGGCAGCTCAGCTTGCTCCAGACGTTGCCGTGCTCGCGCATCAACTTCACGAACAGCTCGAACTCGGGACCGTCGACGGGCTTGCGCACGTCGGGCCGGCCCATGTGGTCGACGACGACGACGGTCGGCAGCGCTGTCAGCAGACCCCACAGCTCCGGCAGGTCCTGCGCCTCGAAGTAGACGACGACGTGCCAGCCAAGCCGCTTGATGCGCCCGGCGATCTCCATCAGCTCGTCCTCGGGCGTGAAGTCGACCAGCCGCCGGACGAAGTTGAAGCGCGCGCCGCGCACCCCTGCCGCGTGAAGGTTCTCGAGCTCGCGGTCGCCGACGCTGCGGCGCACGGTCGCCACGCCTCGCGCGTTGCCTTTGGCATCGATGCACGCATCGACCATGGCGCGGTTGTCGGCGCCGTGGCAGGTCGCCTGCACGATGACGTTGCGTGCGAATCCGAGGTGGTCGCGCAGTGCGAAGAGCTGCTGCTTCGATGCGTCGCAGGGCGTGTACTTGCGCTCGGCAGCGTAGGGGAACGATTCCACGGGTCCGAACACGTGGCAGTGCGCATCGACCGATCCCGGTGGAAGCGTGAAGCGGGGCTTCGACGGATTCGCGTACCAGTCGAGCCAGCCGGGGGTCTTTTCGAACTGCACGTCAATCGACGTACCTGAGCCCCGCCTTGGCCAGAGGCTCGCGCATGCCGTACATGTCGAGGCCGAGGGCGCCGGACGCGAGCTTCGCGCGCTTGTCGGCCTCGTTGTTCTCGCGCGCCTCGGCGGCGTCCGCCACCTGCTGCGCGATTGCGGCCGGTACGACGACGATGCCGTCGTCGTCGGCCACGACCACGTCACCCGGGTTGACCAGCGCGCCGGCGCAGACGACGGGGACGTTCACCGAGCCAAGCGTAGCCTTGACCGTGCCCTTAGCGCTCACCGCCCGCGAGAACACCGGGAACTGCATCTTCGTGAGCTCAGCGACGTCGCGCGCGCCGCCGTCGATGACGATGCCCAGCCCCCCGCGTGCGCGGAACGAAGTGGCGAGCAGCTCGCCGAAGAAGCCGTCGTCGCTGTCGGACGTGCAGGCGGCGACGACGACGTCGCCGCCCTTCAACTGCTCGGCCGCGACGTGGAGCATCCAGTTGTCGCCGGGCTGCAACAGCACCGTGACCGCGGTCCCGGTCACGCGCGCCCCGGGGTAGATCGGCCGCATCCAGGGTTTCATCAGGCCGACTCGCCCCATCGCTTCGTGGACGCTGGCAACGCCATAGCGCGACAGCTTGTCCACGGCGACGCGGTCGGCGCGCGCGATTCCGCGCTTCACGATTCCAAGCTTGTTCATGATCATGCACTCTCCCGTCAGTGGCCCCTAGCCATCAGTGCGCGATCGAGGCGCGGATAGACGCGTCGCGCATTGCCCTCGTAGATCCTGCGGCGATCTTCGGCGGACAGCGTCGTCGCGGCGTCGACGTAGCGGCGGGTGTCGTCGTAGTGGAAGCCGGTCTCCGGGTCGATTCCGCGGACCGCGCCGATCATCTCGCTCGCGAACAGGACGTTGTCGCTGGGGATCACGCGGGTCAGCAGGTCGATTCCAGGCTGGTGGTAGACGCAGGTGTCGAAGTAGATGTTGTGCAGCAGGTGTTCTTTCAGCAGCGGCTTCTTGAGCTCCTGTGCCAGTCCGCGGAAGCGGCCCCAGTGGTAGGGAACGGCGCCGCCGCCGTGAGGGATCACGAACTTCAGCGTCGGGAAGTCCTTGAACAGGTCACCGGTCAGGCACTGCATGAAGGCCGTGGTGTCGGCATTCAGATAGTGCGCGCCGGTGGTATGGAAGCACGGGTTGCAGCTGGTGCTGACGTGGACCATTGCCGGGATGTCGTACTCGACCATCTTTTCGTAGATCGGGTACCACCAGCGATCGGTCAGCGGCGGCTCGCGCCAGTGGCCACCCGACGGGTCGGGATTCAGGTTGATCGCGACGAACCCGTACTCCCTCACGCATTTCTCCAGCTCGGCAACGCAGGTCCGAGGATCGACACCCGGTGACTGGGGAAGCATCGCCGCGCCGATGAAGCTGTCGGGAAAAAGCCTCGTGACGCGATGAATCAGCTCGTTGCAGATCGCCGACCAGGTGGCGCTGGTGTTGAAGTCGCCGACATGGTGCGCCATGAAGCTCGCGCGCGGCGAGAACACGGTGAGGTCGCAGTCGCGCTGGCGCATCTTGCCGAGCTGGTTGGCCTCGATCGTTTCACGGATCTCGTCGTCGCCGATGACGAGATCCGATACGGCAGGTGATTGCGCCGGATCCTTGAGGCCCGCGATCTGCCGATCGCGCCACGTCTCCAGCGCCCTGGGCGCCGTCGTATAGTGGCCGTGGACGTCGATGATCATGCATGCTCCTAATTGGAGGGGGCGGGCGTCCACACCGAGGCAGGAACCATCGCCTCGCCGCGCATCAGAAGGCGGGCGGTGCGCAGCAGCGCGGCACGCGCGACGGTCCCGGGCTGGGTTGGATCGAGCTCGAGCTCGACCGAGAGCTCGCCAGTCGGATGCTCGACCGACAGCGTCTTGGTGTTGCCGTCGGGGACGACGGCAACAGCGTGGGCGACCGAGCCGTCGAGCACGCAGGCCGTGCCGACGGTGACTGCCGCCAGCACGCCGATCGCGTCGTGGCACGCGTGCGGGATGAAGCTGCGGGTGCCGATGCTGCCACCCTGGCGAGGCGGCGAGACCAGAGTCATCTTCGGGTAATTCCTGTCGGCGACGTCGCCCAGGCCCATCGCGTGCCCGGCGGCGATGCGCAGCCGTTCGATGCGCGCCTTGAGCGCCGTATCGGCATTCAACTGCGCGACGGTCTCGGCGCCGGTGCAGCCGACATCGGACGCGCGGACGATGACCAGCGGCATGCCGTTGTCGATGCAGGTGACCTCGATGCCGTCGATCACGTCCTTCGCCCGCGCCGTCGGCAGCAGGCCCGAGCACACCGACCCGGCGGTGTCGAGGAAGCTGATCTTGATCGGCGCCGAGGTGCCGGGTACGCCGTCGATTCGCGCATCGCCCTCGTATTCGACGCGGTCCCCGGGAGTGCGCACGGTGATGTCGCAGCGCATGTCGGTGTTCAGGGTCAGGACGCGGTAGGTGCTGGTGTCGCCATGGGCAACCACCATCCCGCTTTCCAGCGCGAATGGCACGACGGCGGCGAGCATGTTGCCGCAGTTGGGCGTCGTGTCGACGGTGTCCTTGTCGGGCTGGAGCTGGGCAAACAGGAACTCGAGGTCGATGCCGGGGAGGGCGCTGCGGCGCACGATGCCGACCTTGCTGGTCAGCGGGTGCGCGCCGCCCAATCCGTCGATCTGGCGCCAATCGGGCGATCCCATCACCGCCAGCAGCACGCGGTCGCGCGTGGGGATGTCGGCCGGCAGGTCGGCAGCGTCGAAGAACGGACCGCGCGAGGTGCCCCCGCGCATGAACAGGCAGGGAATCGGAGTCTGCATCGCCGGAATCCACAGGATGAAGCGAGGATTCTCGCAGACCCGGCCGCCGCGGACCAGCGACGAGACCACGGGACAACCATTGCATATTGGCGTTGGCGACGGCGATCCGCGCCATCGTGGTCGTCGCCTCGGCTGCGACAGGCTAGCATGACCTTCGGCGCCGGTCAGGGCGGGCAGGTGCATAGTGCGGGTGAGCTCATGGTACCCAGCGATCGGCAATCACACTGTCTCGGCCAGCGCGGGCCCGGGAGAATGCGCGACCCGCGCGCGCTGCTGCGCTTGACCGCGGTCATCGCTTGGCTGCTGCACACGCTGCCGGTGGTGGCCGCGGACCTGGACCAGGCTCCGAACCTCCGGGGCGATGTCGGCGGGATGGGGCCAACACCCGCGAGCCACGGCATCACGCTCGGCCTCACCGAGACCAGCGAACTGCTGGGCAACCTGTCGGGCGGCGTGCGTCGGGGCGCCGAGTACGACGGGCTCACCCAATTGAGCCTCGCCGTCGACATGTCGAAGGCATTCGGCTGGCCTGGCGGGTCCTTCGATCTCAGCGCGCTGCAGATACACGGTCGCAGCCTCAGCGCGGCCAACCTGGACAATCTCCAGACGGTAAGCGGCATCAGCGCCGATCGGTCGACCCGCCTGTGGGAACTCTGGTTCCAGCAATCGTTCTTGGACGGCAAGGCGGACGTCAAGGTCGGTCAGCAGAGCCTCGATCAGGAGTTCGTCGTCAGCCAGTACTCCGGGCTCTACCTGAACACGATGATGGGCTGGCCGATGCTCCCCTCGGCCGATCTCTACGCAGGCGGCCCCGCGTATCCACTGTCGTCCCTTGGCGTGCGACTGCGGACGCAGCCGACCGGGGCGCTGACCTTGCTGGGCGGCGTGTTCGACGACAATCCGCCGGGCGGCTCCTTCGCCGACGACGCCCAGCGTCGCGGCCGCGAAGCGTTCGGGACGCGCTTCAACTTGAACACCGGCGCGCTGGTCATCGCGGAGTTGCAATATGCGATCGATCTGCCTGCGGCATCGGAGGCGCCTTGCAGCGGCGCAAACTGCAGCCTGCCCGGCACCTACCGCCTGGGCGCCTGGTACGACACGGCACGTTTCCCCGACCCGCGATTCGACGCAGCCGGGCGCTCGCTCGCCGATCCTGCAAGCGACGGCCGGCCTCTCGAGCATCGTGGCAATTTCAGTGTCTACGGCGTCGTCGATCAGATGCTGTGGCGCGAGTCCAGGGGACCGAGGTCGGTCGCGGCCTTCGCCCGCATCATGGGCGCTCCGGGAGATCGCAATCCGATCGATTTAAGCATCAATGCGGGCATCAATGTCAAGGCGCCGCTGCCCGGACGCGATGACGACAGCTTCGGCGTCGGCTATGGCTTGGCCCACGTCAGCGCGCATCTCAGTGCGCTCGACCGCGATAATGGATTGTTCAGCGGCCTCGCGTACCCGGTGCGCAGCGCCGAGCATTTCGTGGAGCTGACCTACCAATGCCGGCTCGTGCCATGGTGGATCGTTCAGCCCGACCTGCAGTACATCTTCGATCCGGGGGCCGGGATTCCCGATCCCATGCAGCCGCTGCGGCGCATCGCCGATGAGCTGGTGCTCGGCGTGCGCACGATGGTCACGTTCTGATCCGCTTGCCGGGCCCCATGCCGAAGCCACCCTCCCGCATCGATCAGATCCTGACGCTCGCCGTGCTGGCGGTGCTGATCGTCGGCTGCTTCTTCGTGCTGCGGCCGTTCCTGACCGCGCTCGCCTGGGCGGCGATCCTGTGCACGACGACCTGGCCGCTGTACCTGCGCCTCAAGGCTTGGCTGCGTGGACGCGCGGGCCTCGCGGCGGGCGGCATGCTCGTCCTGCTGTCGCTGCTGATGCTCGCACCATTCCTGATCGCCGGTGTCACGATCGCCGACAACGCCGACCAGATGGTCGCATGGGGTCGCGCCGCGATCGAAGCGGGTCCACCCGAGCCCCCGGCCTGGGTCGCCGGCCTGCCGCTCGTCGGAGGCATGGCGTCGGCGTACTGGGCGAGCGTCGCCCACGACACCGCGCAGTTGCTGCGCCTGCTGTCGAACTACCTCGAACCGATGCGCAAGTTCGCGCTGGCAACCGGCGCCTCGCTTCTCGGCGGACTGCTGCAGCTCGCGCTGTCGATCTTCATCGCCTGGTTCATGTTCCGCGACGGCGACGCGATCGTCGAGCGCCTGCAAGCGGCGACGCACCGGATCGCCGGCGCGCGCGGCGCTCGGCTCGCCGACGTCGCCGGCGCGACCGTGCGCGGCGTCGTGCTCGGCATCCTGGGGACCGCGCTGGTCCAGGGCGTGGTCGCTGCAATCGGCTTCTGGATCGCCGGCATCGACGCGGCCCCGCTGCTGGGATTGCTGACCTTCGTGCTGTCGCCGGTCCCCATCGGCCCGCCCCTGGTGTGGATTCCCGCGGCGCTGTGGCTGATCCACGGGGGGGAAACCGGGTGGGGCATCTTCCTGCTCGCGTGGGGGATACTGGCCGTGTCGACGATCGACAACGTGATCAAGCCGCTGATCATCAGCCGCGGCGCCGACCTGCCGTTCGTCCTGGTCCTGCTCGGAGTGCTCGGAGGCGCGATCGCGTTCGGGGCGATCGGCGTGTTCCTGGGGCCCGTGCTGCTGGCCGTCGGCTATGCGCTGGTCGTCGGGTGGGCGGCCACCGAAGCAGGCGACTGACCGCGGACGAGTTCGCCGCGGAACGGCGCGAGCACGTTGACCATCTGGGCGAATACCTTGGGCGTGGCCGCGATCACCTGTCCGCCGTGCAGATAGTCGCCCTCGCCGGAGAGGTCGCCGATCAAGCCTCCGGCTTCGAGCACCAGCAGGCTTCCCGCGGCGACGTCCCAGGGGTTCAGTCCGATCTCGAAGAAGCCGTCGTAAAAGCCGGCGGCGACGTACGCGAGGTCGAGCGCCGCTGCGCCCGGCCGGCGCAGCCCCGCGGTCTGCTGGATCATCGCCCGCATCATCTGCAGGTAGGTGTCGAGAAAGCTCCCGTCGCGAAACGGGAATCCGGTACCGATCAGGCAATCGCGCAGGTGCGCGCGTCGCGAAACCCGAATCCGGCGATCGTTCAGGAATGCACCGCGCCCACGCGTCGCCGTGAACAGGTCGTTGCGGACGGGGTCGTAGATGACGCCCTGAGTGATCACGCCCTTGTGCGAAAGGGCGATCGAAACGCAATACTGCGGGAAGCCGTGCAGGAAGTTCGTGGTTCCGTCGAGCGGATCGATGATCCAGACGTTCTCGGCGTCGCGGTTCTTGTCGCGCGCCGTGCCCTCCTCGGCGAGGATCGCATGGTCGGGATAGGTGGCGTGCAGGGTCTCGACGATCGCCGCTTCGGCGGCATGATCGACCTCGCTCACGAAATCCTTCGGCCCCTTGGTCTTGACCGTCAGGAGGTCCAGGTCGCGGGCGCCGCGGGTGATGATGTTGCCGGCGCGGCGCGCCGCCTTGACGGCCGTGGTCAGCATCGGATGCATGGAGTCGGCGGGTACGCGGCGGCGGGGGCCGCGTGACAGAATGCGAGAATCATCCATTCTACAGGCACGCCCGCGCTGCCCTAACGGCCGCCCGGATGCGCTTCCCGAACGTCGATGAACAGAGGCCGGCCCGCCGACTGCCCCGCGCCCGAAACGAGCGACGCCGCCACGCCGATGGTGCCGCTGGCGCGGCTTCGCATCGTGCTGGTCAGGACGAGCCTCCCCGCGAACATCGGCGCCGCGGCGCGTGCGATGCTCACGATGGGACTGACGCGGCTGGTGCTGGTCGACCCGGCACGCTTTCCACATTCCGATGCGAGCGCGTTGGCGACCGGCGCGACCGAGGTCCTCGACGGAGCGCAGGTTGTCCGCTCGCTGAATGCGGCGCTGGCGGGGACGCGGCTTTCGATCGGCCTGTCGGCACGCCCGCGCGAGTATGCCGGACGCGTCCTGCCGCTACGCGCCGCGGCCGCCGAAGCGGTCGCGATCGCGCGCGATGCGGAAGTCGCGCTCGTGTTCGGCACCGAGATGTCCGGGTTGTCGAATGCCGAGCTCGCGCGCTGCACGCTGGCAGCGACGATCCCCGCCAATCCTGGATACGCGTCGCTGAATATCGCGGCCGCGGTGCAGGTTGCCGCCTACGAATTGCGCATCGCCGCGCTGGGCGGCGACGTGTGGCAGGCGCCACGCTTCCAGAGCGCGACGCACGAGGACATCGAGGCGCTGCATGCACACGCCGAGCGCACGCTCGCAGACCTGCGCTTTCTCGACCCGCAGCGGCCGCGCCGGCTGATGCAGCGCCTGCGGCGGCTGTTCGCGCGCACCGGGCTCGAACGCGACGAGGTGAACATTCTGCGGGGTATCCTCGCGCGCGTCGACGAGGCCCGCGTCCGGCGCGCGGATTCCCTTGGCAAACGCGTGCCGCCAATGGTTGAGTAAAAAAGTCGGGCACTGGCATAATTCGAGGATGTTCGACCGTTTACGCGAAGACGTCAGCGCAGTGTTCGACCGCGATCCGGCCGCGCGCAGCGTCTTGGAGGTGCTGACCTGCTATCCGGGCCTGCATGCGCTGGTCTGGCATCGTGCGCTCGTCCACCGGCTGTGGCGCCTGCGCCTGCGCTGGCTCGCGCGCTGGCTCGCCCATTGGGGCCGCTGGCTGACCGGCGTCGAGATCCATCCCGGCGCGACGATCGGCCGCCGCGTTTTCATCGACCATGGCATGGGCATCGTCATCGGCGAGACCGCCGAGATCGGAGACGACTGCACGCTCTATCACGGCGTGACGCTGGGTGGGACGTCGTGGAACAAGGGCAAGCGCCATCCGACGCTCGGGCGTGAGGTCGTCATCGGCGCCGGGGCCAAGGTGCTGGGGCCGATCCTGGTCGGCGACGGCGCCAAGATCGGCTCCAATGCCGTCGTCGTGCGCGATGTGCCGCCCGGGGCGACGGCCGTCGGCATCCCCGCCCGCGTCGTCACCCCGGAGGACCAGGACCGGCGTGAAGCGCAGGCTGCCAAGATCGGCTTCTCGTCGTACGCAATCACCTCCGATATGAACGACCCGATCGTCCAGGCGATCCACCAATTGCTCGACCACGCGGCGGCGATCGACGAGCGCCTCAACCGGCTGGTCGTCCAGCTCCAGCACGACGGAGTCGAATGCGGCGAGGCCAAGGCCGTCGCCGACGCTTTCGATCCGGGCAAGATCAATAAGATGCTTGAGTGAACTTGTCGGGCTTTTAGTTGACTAATTTGTTCGGGTATTATAGAATTCGACATCGATCGGCGGCGGCGCTCGCAGCGACGGCCCACCCGGTCCAGCGGACAAAACCATGCGCCTGACGACCAAGGGACGGTTCGCCGTAACGGCGATGATCGACGTGACCATGCACGGCGTGCAGGGGCCGGTCACGCTTGCAGCGATCTCCGAGCGCCAGCGGATCTCGCTGTCGTATCTCGAACAGCTGTTCGGCAAGCTG
>DASYXO010000295.1:0-9389 GCA_035934825.1 Casimicrobiaceae bacterium | reverse complement strand
CCACTCCTGAGCGACCACCAGAACACGCCGCCGATCAGGAACACCAGCACCAGCGACAGCGGAACCAGCAGGTAGAGGATATCCATCACGGCCCTGCTGGGGGTGACGCGGGAAAGCCAAAGCCCGGACCCGTCGCCGCGGCTGAGGTGCCAGCCCTCGCGGTCGGGCGCCGTTCATTGCGCGACCGGTCGAGCCTCAGCGCATTGAGCACCACCAGCAGCGAGCTCGCCCCCATCCCGATGCCCGCGAGCCAAGGCGTCACCAGGCCGACTCCGGCGAGTGGCAGCGCGATCAGGTTGTAGATCGCGGCCCAGCCGAGATTTTGGCGCAGGATGCGTCGCGCACGAGCGGCAATCCCGAACGCGTCGGAAAGCCCCTGCAGACGCCCGGACACCAGGACGACGTCGGCGGTGGCCTGCGACAACAGTGCGCCGCCGCCCATCGCGATCGACACCTGGGCCTGCGCCAGCACCGGCGCGTCGTTGACGCCGTCGCCGACCATGGCGACGACGGCACCTTCGCGCTGCAGCGCGACCATGCGCGCGAGCTTGTTCTGTGGCAGCAGGCCGGCCGCATGGTGATCCACGCCGAGCCTCGCGGCGACGGCGCCGACGGCGCGCGACCCATCGCCGCTCCAGATCAGGACCCGCTTGCCCGCCGCGCGCAGCTGCTGCACGACCGCCGCCGTCTCGGGTCGCAGCGAGTCGACGAGATCGATGCTCGCGATCCACGCGCCATCACGTCCGAGCCACACCCGCGTGGCGGCGTTCGCGGGCAGCTCGGCGTCGCCCGTCGCTCCGGCGATCTCGGCGACGAACGACTGCGTGCCTAGGCGATGGCGGGCGCCATCGATGCCGCCCTCCAGTCCGGCACCGGGCACGTTACGCACGTCGGTTGCGGTCGTGAGGTTGCCCGCTGGCGCCGCGTCGATCAGGGCCTTCGCGATCGGATGCTCGGACATGCGTTCCAGCGCAGCGGCGAGGCCAAGCGCGTCGTCGGGATCGAATCCCGACCTCGGCGACACCGATGCGATGCCGAGGCGCCCCTCGGTCAGCGTGCCGGTCTTGTCGAACACGACGTGCGTGACGCTGGCCAGCGCCTCGACGGCGTGGCCACGGACGACGACCACACCGCGCCTCGACAGCATGCCCACCGCGACGGTCATGACGGTCGGCGTTGCGAGCGACACGGCACAGGGGCAGCTCACCACCAGCACCGCCACCGCGACCCACAGCGCACGCGACGGGTCGATGCGCATCCACACGAGCGCGCTGATCGCGGCGACGAGCAGAATGACCGCGACCAGGACGCCCGCATAGCGGTCCGCCAAGCCGCCGATGTCGGGCCGCCGCATGCTCGCGCTCTCGACCAGCCGCCGAATGCCGGACGCGCAGGTGTCCTCTCCCACGTGCTCGACTATCATGACGACCGGGCTCAACCGGTTGAACGCGCCGCCGATGACGCCGTCGCCAACGCGCCTGCGTACCGGGCCACTCTCGCCGGTCAGCAGCGCTTCGTCGCATTCGGTGTCGCCCGAGACCAGCCTGCCGTCGGCGGGAAAGCTCTCGCCGGCCCGCACGAGCACCTGATCGCGCGGTTTGAGGCTCATCGCCGGGACCTCGTCGGTGTCCAGACCGCGATCGGGATCGCGCAGGCGATGGGCACTGAGCGGCAGGGCCTTGTCCAGGTACTCGAGGCTTGCGGCGGCGCGCTGCCGCGCGCGCATCTCGAGGTAGCGTGCGGACAGCAGGAAGAAGACGAACATCGCGATCGAGTCGTAGTAGACGTCGGCGCCACCGGTGAACGTCGAGTAGATGCTGGCGCCGAAGGCGGCGGCGACGCCCAGCGCAACCGGGACGTCCATTCCGAGCCGTCGGCGCCGGGCATCGCGCCACGCGCCGTGGAAGAACGGGGCGGCGGAATAGAGCACCACGGGCACGGTCAGCGCCAGGCTCGCGAGGCGCATCAACAGGCGCAGGTCGCCGCTCATCGTGCCGTCCTGCGCCAGGTAGGAAGGCACTGCGTACATCATCACCTGCATCATCCCGAAACCGGCCACGAACAGGCGCCACAGTGCGGCGCGGCTCTCGCGCTTGCGCACGAGCTCGGCATTGGCGGATGTCGCGGGCCAGGCGTGATACCCGATTGCCGCGACCTGGGAGAGGATCTGCGACAGCTTGATCCGGGACGAGTCCCAGCGCACCCGTGCGCGCCGGGTCGCGTAGTTGATGTCGGCGATCGATACGCCCGGGAGGGACGCCAGGTGCTGCTCGTTCAGCCAAAGGCACGCCGCGCAGGTGATCCCTTCGAGGATCAGCGTCGTCTCGCGCTCGTTCCCGCCCGGCGTTCGAACGAACGCAGCCTGGACCTCGGGTAGATCGTAGATCCCGAACTTGCCGGCGCGCTCGGCCGAATCCGCGTCCGGACGGTGTCCATAGGCGGTGCGCGTGCGATAGTAGGACGATAGGCCGCTGCCCGCGATCGCCTCAGCCACCGCCTGGCATCCGGGGCAGCACACCGCCTGCGCTCGCCCATCGACGATCGCGTCCAACGCGCGCCCGACGGGGTTGGGCAACCCGCAGTGATAGCAGGCTGGATCTGCGGCCATGTCAATTGGGTGACGGAGGGCGTACGCCGGCGACGGCGCATGCCGGCAACGGGCTCACATCGTAGTGATGTCTGCCGCGGGCGTCATGATCGAGGTCAAGGGATCCCGCGGGAGTCCTCCTCGATCCATCGCGCGCGCTCGATCGAAGTGGTCCCCGTTCCAGGCTCCAGCAGCCCGTTGCGAGCCTCCCCGCGAACGCCTACGCCGCGAGCGGCGCCTCGTCCATCAGGGCAATCTGCTCGCGCAATTCCAGGATCCGGTCCTGCCAGTATCGCTGGGTGTTGAACCACGGAAAGGCCGCCGGAAACGCAGGATCGTCCCAGCGCCTCGCGAGCCATGCCGAATAGTGGAGCAGGCGCAGCGTGCGTAGCGCCTCGATCAGGGCGAGCTCGCGGTCGTCGAAGTCGCGAAACGACAGGTAGCCACGCAGCAGCACGCCGAGCTGCTCCTCCATCGCGGCGCGATCGCCCGAGAGCAGCATCCAGAGATCCTGCACGGCGGGGCCGGTGCGTGCATCGTCGAAATCGACGAAGTGGGGGCCGTCGTCCGTCCACAGCACATTGCCGCCATGACAATCTCCGTGCAGTCGCAGCGTCGCGACCGTACCGACTGCCTCCATGATCCGGCGCACCTGCTGCAATGCGAGTTCCGCGGCGGCAGTCCATGCGTCGCGCAGATCCGCCGGGACGAACGCATGGGCGAGCAGGTATTCGCGCGACTCGTCGCCGAAAGCGGCGACGGTCAGTGCCGGGCGATGAACGAATGGGTGCATGGCGCCGACCGTGTGCAGCCGCGCGATGAAGCGCCCGAGACGCTCGAGCGTCGCCGGGCGGTCGAGCTCGGGAGCGCGCCCTCCATGGCGCTCGAAGACGGCGAAGCGGAATCCCGCAAACTCGAACAGCGACCTGCCGTCGATGGCGATCGGCGGCACCGCAGGCACCTCGTGCTCGGCGAGCTCGCTCGTCAGCGCGTGCTCCTCGAAAATCTGCTTGTCGCTCCAGCGAGCCGGCCGGTAGAACTTCGCCACCACCGGCGGCGCATCCTCGCGCCAGGCCTGATAGACGCGGTTCTCGTAGCTGTTGAGCGCGATCAGGCGGCCATCGCCGCGGATGCCGATGCTGTCGAGCGCATCGAGCACGCAGTCCGGGGTCAGTCCCGCGTACGGCGTCTGCCTGGCGTCGTCCATTGCGTCGATTCTACGTTGCCGTCATCGTCGGCAGGTCGCGGATTCGGTCGCACCGGTAACGCAGCATGCCGTGCCGGTCGTGCCGTCCACGCGGTGTTTGGTATCGTTGACCCCTTTTCCGCCCCTTCCGGGCCCGACGCCGATGACTACGTCCGCCGCAGCACAGCGCATTTCCCGGCAATGGGATGACGAGATCGTTCCGCAGTTGATCGACTACATCCGCATTCCGGCCAAATCCCCACACTTCGATGCGGCGTGGGAGTCGAACGGGCACATCGAGCGCGTGATCCGGTTGGCCGAAGCCTGGGTGCGTGCACAACCGATCGCGGGGCTCACCGTCGAAATCGTGCGCCTGCCGCGCCGCACGCCGGTGCTGCTGTTCCGGGTGCCGGGCGTAGGCGACAAGACGGTGCTGCTGTATGGGCACCTCGACAAGCAGCCCGAGATGACCGGTTGGCGCAGCGACGGCGGTCCCTGGGTGCCGATACTCGAGAACGGGAAGCTCTACGGCCGCGGCGGTGCCGACGACGGTTATGCAGTGTTCGCGGCACTGTCGGCGATCGGCGCCCTGGAGGCGCATCGATTGCGGCACGCGCCTTGCATCGGCCTTATCGAGGCCTGCGAGGAGAGCGGCAGCTACGACCTGCCTGCCTACCTGGAGTTGCTGAAGCCGCGGCTGGGCGATGTCGACCTGGTCGTCGGGCTCGATTCGGGCTGCGGGGATTACGAACGGCTATGGGCGACGACTTCGCTGCGCGGCCTGGCCGCCGGGACGCTCGTCGTCGAGGTGCTGGCCGAGGGCGTGCATTCGGGCGACGCAAGCGGCGTGGTGCCATCGTCGTTCCGGATTGCGCGCAAGCTCCTCGACCGGCTCGAGGACGCGGCCAACGGGTGGATCCTGCCGTCCAGCTTCCATGCACAGATACCGCTCGAACGGGTCGAGCAGGCGGGTCAGGCCGCCGCGATCCTGGGCGACATCGTCTTTCGCAAGTACCCGTTCGCCGGCGGCACGCAACCGATGGTCGCCGATGGCGGCGAAGCGCTGCTCAATCGCACCTGGCGGCCCGCGTTGTCGGTCGTCGGTGCCGACGGCCTGCCCGCGATCTCGAGCGCGGGCAACGTCCTGCGGCCGTCGACCGCCCTCAAGCTCTCGCTGCGCCTGCCACCTACCGTCGACGGGCACGACGCGACCAGCGCGCTGAAAGCACTGCTGGAAACGGAGCCGCCACATGCTGCGAAGGTCACGTTCACGCCGGACCAGGGCGCGACGGGCTGGAACGCCCCTCCCACGAAAGCCTGGCTCGCGCACGCCCTGGAACGCGCGTCGCAGGCGCATTACGGCAAGCCGGCGGCGGCCATGGGAGAAGGCGGGACGATCCCGTTCATGGGGATGCTGGGCGAGCATTTTCCGCAGGCCCAGTTCCTGATCACCGGCGTCCTCGGGCCGCATTCGAACGCGCATGGACCCAACGAATTCCTGCACGTCGATTACGCCAAGCGCCTGACTGCTTGTGTCGCGGACGTCATCGCCGCCCACGGATCCGAGCGCTCGCGCGGACGGGGTTGACGGACGAACGTTCGTTCATTATGCTGCACGAATGTCGAACGATCGTTCCTACCTGGGCAGCCTGCAGGACTACTATGCCCGCCATCGCGCGCTACCGTCGTATGCGTCGATCGGTCAGTTGCTGGGGCTCCGTTCCAAATCGTCGGTCGCTGCGCTGGTCGCCAGGATGAAGCTCGCCGGCTATCTCGAATCGACGCCCGATCGCAGGCTTGCCCCCACCAAGCGCTTCTTCGCGCGGCCGCTCGCCGCCGGAACCGTGCGCGCCGGGCTGCCCGATCCGGTCGACGACGCGCAGGCCGACACGGTCACGCTCGACGACTACCTGATCGAGCATCCTTCGCAGACGGTGCTGGTTCGCGTCAAGGGCGACTCGATGGTCGATGCCGGCATCTTCGAGGGCGACCTGGTCGTCGTCGAAAAGCGCCCGGCTGCACAGAAGGGCGACATCGTCGTAGCGATCGTCGACAACCAGTTCACGCTGAAACGACTGGAACTCGACGCCGGGCGCTTCGTACTGAAGCCCGAGAACCCCGCCTACCCGGTGATCCGGCCCGAGGGTACGCTGGAGATCTTCGGCGTGATGGTCGGGCTGGTCCGCAAGCTCTAGCGCCCCGGCGCCGGCTGCGTCGCCGCGTCCCGCGGCCGCGGTCAGGCCGGCGCGACTTCCACCAGGCAATCGTAGAAGGTCGGGGCGCGGCCCAGGTCGGTCAGTGCCTGGCTCGTCAGCGCGTTCGCGTTCTCGCCCCCCGGCGCGAGCTTGCGCCACCACACCGACGGTGCCACCACCACGCCGATGCGTGCGCGATCGGTGATGCGGGCCATCGCGAGCATGCTGCCGCGATCGTTGAATACCCGCACCGAATCGCCGTCGCCGATGTCCCGTGCTGCCGCGTCGTCGGGATGGATCTCGACCCGCGGTGCGGTCTCTTCGGCAACTGACACCGGCAGGTTCGCGAATGACGAGTTGAGGAAATTGCGGGCGGGCGGCGAAATGAACGCCAGTGGATAGCGGCGCGCGAGGCCGGGATTGGACGCCGCCGACTCGTAGGGCGGGACATGGTCCGGGAGCGGATCCTCGCCGGCGGCCTGCATTCGCGCCGACCAGAATTCGCACTTGCCCGAGGGCGTAGGAAACCCGCCATCGGCGAAAGGCGCATAGGGGCGCGGCACGTCGAGCCGGCGCCAACCGTCCGACTTCAGGCAATCCCAGTCGAAGCCGCGGACCCGGGGATCGCCGGCGCGAAAGGCCCGGCGCGCGAGATCGTCGTCGCTTTCGTGAAAGCAAGGCTCGCTGAAGCCCATGCGCGCAGCGAGACGCCTGAACACCTCGGTATTGGGCAGCGCTTCGGCGAGCGGCGCGATCGCCGGGTTGTTGGCGAGGGTGTAGAGGTGGCCGTAGGCGTGGTGGATATCGGTCTGCTCGAGCTGCGTGGTCGCCGGCAGCAGGATGTCGGCGTAATCGGCAGTGTCGGTCCTGAAGATCTCGTGGACGACGCAGAACAGGTCCTCGCGCGAAAATCCCTCGACCACGCGGGACGAATCCGGCGCGACGGCGACCGGGTTGGAGTTGTAGACATAGATCGCGCGCACCGGCGGATCGGCAAGCCGGGTGAGGGCGTCGCCGATGGTCGACATGTTGATCGTCCGTGGCGACCCGCGGATCAGGTCGGGACGCTCCAGCGCCGCCGTGTCGACCGGGAAGGTGCCCGACGACGACAGCAGCGCACCGCCTGCCGGATCGCGCCATGCGCCAACCAGCCCCGGCAGGCAGGCGATTGCGCGCACCGCGTTGCCGCCGCCGCGCGCGCGCTGCATCCCGTAATTCAAGCGGATCGCCGCCGGCCGGATCGTCCCGTATTCGCGCGCCAGCCGGACCACCTGCTCGGGCGCGATGCCGCAGGTCTGCGCCGTGCGCTCGGGCGTCCACGCGGCGGCGCGCGCGGCCAGCGCGTCGAACCCGATCGTATGGCGGTCGATGTAGTCGCGATCGATCAATTCCTCGGCGATCAGCACCTGCATGATGCCGAAGGCGAGCGCCGCATCCGTGCCCGGCAGCAGGGCGACGTGCTCGTGGCACTTGTCCGCGGTCGCGCTGCGATACGGATCGATCGCGACCAGCCTGGCCCCGCGACGCTTGGCCTGCTGCGCCCGGGTCCAGAAATGCAGGTTGGAGGTCACCGGGTTGCTGCCCCAGATCAGGATCAGCCCGCTGTTCGCATACTCCTCCACGTCCATGCCCATCGATGCGCCCACGACGGCACCCCAGCCCGCCTTGCCGGCCGACGCGCAGATGGTTCGGTCGAGCAGCGATGCCCCCAGCCGATGGAAAAAACGCCGATCCATCGACTGGCCCTGCAGCAGCCCCATCGTTCCCGCGTAGCTGTAGGGCAGGATCGCCTGCGGGCCGTCGGCGGATTCAGCGATCTGCCGGAAGCGGGCCGCGATCTCGCCGAGCGCTTCATCCCATGAGATGCGCGCGAACCGCCCGTCGCCCTTGCGACCTACCCGGCGCATCGGATGGCGCAGGCGTTCGGGGGAGTAGGTCCGATCCAGGTAGCGAGCGACCTTGGTGCACAGCGTGCCGGCGGTCGTCGGATGATCGGGCGCACCCCGGACCTCGATCGCGCGGCCGTTCTCGACGGTGACCAGCATCGCGCAGGTGTCGGGGCAGTCGTGCGGGCACGCGGCGCGGACGATGCGCCGATCGCCGCGAATCGGTATATCGCCGGTGCGCGGAAGAGGGGTTCGCGGCATGGTCCCTGGATTCTACGGGACGTGGGCGGCAAACGCGCTATGCTCGCCGCAGTTCGGGTGCAGGCGATGAAACCTCCGATCCCCAGCGTAGCGCTGTCCGACGGCACCGAGGTCCCGGCGCTGGGTCTTGGCACCTGGCACATGGGAGAATCGGCGCGCCGGCGCCCTCGCGACGCCGCAGCCCTTGTCGCGGGGATCGCGCTGGGCATGTCGCTGATCGACACCGCGGAAATGTACGGCGGCGGGGGCGCGGAACTGGCAGTCGGCGATGCGATCGCCGGCCGCCGCGACGAGGTGTTCGTCGTCAGCAAGGTCTACCCGCACAACGCCGGCGCGCGAAGCGCGATCGCCGCCTGCGAGCGCAGCCTGCGACGCCTGCGCACGGATCGACTGGATCTCTACCTGCTGCACTGGCGGGGCAGCATTCCGCTCGCCGAGACCATCGGTGCCTTCGAGAAGCTGCGCCGGGAGGGCAAGATCCTGCGCTGGGGCGTGTCGAACTTCGACGTCGACGACCTGGTCGAGCTGCTGGCGCTCCCGGAAGGCCGGCATTGCGCCGCCAACCAGGTCCTGTGGCACCTCGGGGAGCGCGGTGCCGAATGGGCGCTCGTACCGATGTCCGTCAGCCACCGGATTCCGTTGATGGCCTATTGCCCGCTGGGCGAGGGGGCGCTGCTGCAGGATCGTCGCCTGCTGGCGCTCGCCAGGTCAATCGATGCAACCCCAGCCCAGCTTGCGCTCGCATGGCTGGTCGGACGCGGCGCGATCGCGATCCCCAAATCGGGCAACGTCGAGCATCTCCGCGAAAACCGTTCCGCAGCGTCGCTGCAGCTCGCCCCATCGACGCTCGCGGCCATCGACGCAGCCTTTCCACCTCCAGCCGGCGCGACGTCGCTGTCGGTGATCTGACCCGTTGCGCTCGCCGGCCCCGGGCTCGCGAGGCCGCATTCGTACACCACGAAGTGTGCTCGGCACCTTGCGCTGATGGCTGCGCATGCCTTGTGTCAATGACTTACGGCCGGCCGATGTACGGGCCCCCCAAATGGCACGGTTGCTGCTCGATGGTTTGCGACGGGCGGCGGCGCCCCGAATTCGGACAGGAGATGACGGTGAACTACACGCACTACGATTACCTCGAGCTCGCGCCTTGCGCGACGCCACAACGGATCGAAGCGGCGTACGCAGCGTTGCTCGAGCGGTTCCAGTACGGCATGACCGACGCCGGCCAGGATCTGTCGGGCCTCGTGCGCATGATCCATGCGGCGTACTCGGTG
>DASYXO010000240.1:0-6575 GCA_035934825.1 Casimicrobiaceae bacterium | reverse complement strand
CGACCCCGTCCGCGCCGCCTTTCCGCCCCCACTATTACAGCTCTGACCCCATTTTCTCGGACCCCATTTTCGGTGACTCGATTTTCGGGGGGAGGCCGAGCGCCTCGCGGATGGCGGCCTCGGCGCTGCTTGCAAGCTCGCGCCGGTGCCGACCCTGTGCCGGCAGGGCCGGGGGCAGGATCAATTCGACGGCGATGCGCCGCTCGCCGCAAATGCGCCAGAACGACGCCAGGAACGTCGTGTCGCCCGCGTAGGCTGCCGCCGTCGACAGCGACCCGTCCGGCGCGCGGTAGCGCACGGCGACCGGCTGCAGGGCGCCATGCGCGTTCACGATCGGCTGCAGCAGCGAGCTCTTGAACGGCAGCAGCCGCGTCCCGTCGGTCGTCGTGCCTTCGGGGAAGATTGCGACGACGTCGCCGCTGGCCAGCGCCTCGTGCGCTTCGATCGTCACCCGATGCGCGTCGTGGCGACGCGAGCGCTCGACGAACAGGGTGCCAACATCGCGGACCAGGCGGCCGAGCAGCGGCCAGCGCGCAAGCTCCGATTTGGCGATGAAGCGCATCGGCTGCACCGAGTTCAGCACGAAAATATCGAGCCACGAGACATGGTTCGCGACAATCAGCACGTTGCCGCCATCGTGCAGGGTGCCGACCATCCGGACCTCGACGGCGAGCATCCGGAGCAGCCGCGCCGACCAGTGGCGCACGCGATGGCGGCGCGAGCGGGCGGACAGCCATGGAAACACGACGACCGTCGTTGCGAGGCCCTCGAACAGGTGCAGCACCGTGCGCAGCGCGCGGGCGGCGCGGCGCGCAGTCGATACCCGTGCCTTCATCGTCCGCGGCGGATCGAGCGCGATGCCGCCCGGCGGCGCCGGCGGCTCGGGGGTCCGCGGTCCGGCGATGGTCATCGGCGCGTCCATCTCATCCGATCACCACGGGCGAGTGCCGAACGCCTCGTGGTGAAGCGCCGCGACCCGGTCACGGGAGACCGGGTGGTTCTGGCCACCGCGGCTCGCGATCTTGAGCGCCCCCATCACCGAGGCGAGGTTGCCGGTTGCCTGCCAGTCCCAGCCTCGCGCAATGCCGTAGAGCAAACCAGCACGATAGGCATCGCCGCAACCGGTCGGGTCGACGATCGCAGCGGGGCGCACCGCCGGGATCGCGTAGGTTGCATCGGCCGCGTGGATCACCGAGCCCTCGCCGCCCATCGTTATGATCAGGGCGTCGACGCGCTCGGCGATGTTCGCGATCGACCAGCCGGTACGCTCGGACAGCAGCTTCGCTTCGTAGTCGTTGACGGCGAGGTAGGTCGCGAGCTCGATCAGGTCGCCGAGCTCGGGCCCGCTGAACAGCGGCAGTCCCTGTCCGGGGTCGAACAGAAATGGGATCCTCGCAGCCGCGAACTGCGCCGCGTGCGCCAGCATCCCTTCCTTGCCGTCGGGCGCGACGATGCCCAGTCCGATGTCCCCGACGTCGGTGACGCGGTTGACGTGCGAGGAATTCATCGCACCAGGATGGAACGCGGTGATCTGGTTGTCGTCGAGGTCGGTGATGATGAACGCCTGCGCGGTGTAGACGTCGTCGATCACCGCGAGGCCGTCGGTCGCGATCGACAGCGAGGCGAAGCGCTCACGGTAGACGCCCCCGTCGCGGCCCAGCGTCCCCATGACGACGGGGCTGCCGCCGATGCCCTGCAGGTTGTAGGCGATGTTACCCGCGCAGCCGCCCCATTCCCGTCGCAGGTCCGAGATCTGGAACGCGACCGACAACATGTGCGTCTGGTCGGGCAGGATGTGCCGCGCGAAACGGTCCGGGAACACCATGATGGTGTCGAAAGCGAGGGAGCCGCAGACGAGCGTGCGCATCGGGAGTGTCGGCCGGTGAAATGAGGGCGAGCGTGCGAAGCCGCGCGAAGTGTATCCCACCACGGCGGCCCGAGCGGCCCGCCGTCCATGCGACGGTCAGGCCGCCGCGCCGTTCACGACCTCGCGCCCGATCTCGCGGACCACGTATTGCTGGCGTCGCGACACGGGAAGGGTCTCGGGGATCCCGTGCAGCAGCACTTCCCAGTGCGCGTCGCCATCGTCGTTGGCGCGCCGCTCGAATCCGCGGATGAAATCGCGCGCGACCAGGCAATTGCGGTGCACGCGGACGAAGCGCGCACCGAATTCCTGCTCGAGCCTCGTCAGCGACTCCTCGAGCAGGTACTCGCGCTGCGCGGTGCGGATCGTGATGTACTTGAGCTCGGCCTTCAGATAGACGACCTCGTCCATCGGGACGAGCACGACGCGCGAGCGCTCGGTGACCGACAGGAAGCGTCGGGCCGACGCAGGCAGCTGGGTAAGTTTCTCCACGGTCATCGGCTTCAATCGCGGCACCTTTTGCAATGCAGCGAGCAATCGCTGAACCCGGACCGGCTTGACCAGGTAGTCGACGGCGTTGACGTCGAAGGCGGCCAGCGCATGCTCGTGATACGCCGTCGTGAAGATGACGACCGGCGGTCGCGGAACCTTGAGCAAATGCTGGGCCAGCTCGATGCCGTCCATCCCCGGCATGTGGATGTCCGTCAGGACGAGGTCGGCCGGGACCGCGTGGAGAATGTCCAGGGCCTCCCTTCCGTTCTGGGCCTCGCCGACGAGGGCGATCGGCAGGACGGCACTGCAGTCGTCGAGCAGCTCGCGCAGGCGATGGCGGGCGGGCGCTTCGTCATCGACGATCAGTACGCGCAGTGGAGACTCATCCATGGCTCACCTTGGCGGCCCCCATGCCGGGCAGGCTTCGAATCAGCGGCGGGTCGTGCCGCTTCTGGGCGCCGTTGCCCACGTAGGGCTCACGCCGGGGCAGTGTATTGCCGTCGGTTCCCGACGCCGAGGGATCGATGGTCCGGTACGGAATCCGGATGTGGACCTCGTAGCCGTCGCGGGTGAGGCGCGAATCGAGGCTTGCCTCGGCGTCGAAATGCAAAGCGAGGCGCTCGCGGATGTTGGCGATCGCCATCCGGTTGCCGGTTCGATGGCGCTCGGTGTCGGCGACGTAGGGGTTCTTGAGCACCGCGTGGACCTCGTTGCGCGATGCGAAGATGTTGATCGATATCACGCCCTGCTCGGTCGACGGCTCGATGCCGTGGTAGACCGCGTTCTCCAGCAGCGGCTGCAGCACCAGCGGTGGCACCAGCGCATCCCCGGGCATGCTCTTGACGTTCCAGTCGACGACCAGGCGATCGCCGAGGCGCAATTGCTCGAGCTCGAGGTACTGGCGGCACAGCTCGACCTCGTCGGCCAGCGGCGCCAGATCCCGGTTGTCGCGCATCAGCACGCGGAAGAGCTCTGCCAGATCCTCGAGCGCGGCCTCGGCACGGCGCGGCTCCCTGCGCATCAGCGACAGCACGGCGGTGATGCTGTTGAACAGGAAATGCGGGCGGATCCGGGCCTGCAGCGCCTGCAGGCGCGCCTCGGTGATCGCCGGCGAGAGGGCGCGGGCGCGCAGCCGGAAATAGGCGAGCAGCGCAAACTGCGCAACCAGTGCGAAAACGAGATTGCGCAGCGGCGGCGTCACGGCATCGCCAGTCATCCGCAGCATCAGCGTGTGCATGCCGGCGCCGATCGCCAAGGTCACCGCCGTCACCACCGCCACGGCGATCGCCGGTCGCCAGCGGCAAAGCCGGGACGCCAGCACCCACAGCACGACCAGTTCAGCGAAGAGTTGCGGCTCGACGTAGCCGGACAGCAGCGCCCATTGGTCGGCCAGCGCCCCAAGACGCGGTTCGCGGGCGAGCGCGATCAGCAATGTCGCGCCATTGACCCCGACCAGGATGCGCAGGATGGTGCCCAGGTTGCGAAAATCGGGCACTGCTGGAGATTCCGGCGGTTGCTTTATAATCCGCGGCATAGCGGACGTATTATGCAATCATCATGCCGGAGCGGGTCATCCGGCCATGCTCGGCCGAAGGGGCGCGGGTCATCCGGCCGGGCTCGCCGGCGGCGGCGCGGGTGCCGCCCCCGGGACCCGGCCTCCCGCCGCCGCTCGACAACCATGCCCCCCCCGCCACCGCCGACCGACGCCGACACCAAGGACGGCCACGCGCCGAGCGCCGGGCTGCCGCAGGACGGCACCTGGTCCGGCCGCTTCGCGGAACCGATGTCCGAGCGCATGCGGCGCTTCAACGCCTCGATCCGGTTCGACCAGCGGTTGGCCGCCGTCGACATCGCGGCATCGCTCGCCCATGCGCGGATGCTCGAACGCACCGGTACCCTGTCGAAAGCCGATCTCGACGCCATCGAGCGTGGGCTGGCGATGGTTTCCGGGGAGGTCGAGCGCGGTGAATTCGCCTGGAAGCTTGCCGACGAGGACGTCCACCTGGCCATCGAGAAACGCTTGACCGAATTGGTGGGCGACGCGGGCAAGCGACTGCATACGGCGCGCTCACGCAACGACCAGGTCGCGACCGACGTCCGGCTGTGGCTGCGCGGCGCGATCGACGCGCTTTTGGCGCAGATCAAAGCGCTTCGGCGCGCGCTGCTCGACCTCGCCGACCGGCACGCCGACACGATCATGCCCGGCTTCACCCACCTGCAGGTCGCGCAGCCGGTCACCTTCGGCCATTACCTGATGGCCTACGACGCGATGCTCGCACGCGACATGGAACGCTTCGGCGACTGCCGGCGGCGCGTCAATCGCCTGCCGCTGGGCAGCGCCGCCCTCGCCGGCACGAGCTTCCCGATCGACCGCGATTCGGTCGCGCGCGAGCTCGGTTTCGAGGGACTCGCCCCCAACTCCATCGATGCGGTGTCGGACCGCGATTTCGCGATCGAATTCGAGGCCGCCGCGGCACTCGTGGCCGTGCACCTGTCGCGCTTCTCCGAGGAGCTCGTGCTGTGGTCGACGCCGCGCTTCGGCTTCATCACCCTGGCCGACCGCTTCTGCACCGGCAGCTCGATCATGCCGCAGAAGAGGAATCCCGACGTGCCCGAGCTCGTGCGCGGCAAGAGCGCACGGGTCATCGGCGCGCTGACCACCCTCCTCGTGCTGATGAAGGCGCAGCCGCTGGCCTACAACAAGGACAATCAGGAGGACAAGGAGCCTCTGTTCGACACCGTCGACACGCTAGCCGACGCGCTCGCCATCATGACCGAGCTGGTCGCGACAGGGCTGGCGGCGAACGTCGATCGGATGCGTGACGCTGCGCGCGAAGGCTTCGCGACGGCGACCGACCTCGCCGACTACCTGGTGCGCAAGGGCTTGCCGTTCCGAGATGCGCATGAAGCCGTCGCGCGCGCCGTGCGCGAAGCCGAGAGCCGGCACTGCGATCTCGCCGAGCTGCCGCTACTCGACCTGCGAGGATTCTCAGCGCTGATCGACGCCGACGTGTTCGACGTGCTGACGCTCGAGGGGTCGGTGCACGGCCGCGATCACCCGGGCGGCACGTCGCCGCGCCAGGTGCGCGCCGCGATCGCGGCCGCGCGTGCAGCGCTCGCCTGAGCAACGGAAACCCGGGACGCACCACGTTTAAAATCAGGGACGGACCACGTTTTCGCTGCGGAAAACGTGGTCCGTCCCTGATTTTAAACGTGGTGCGTCCCGGGTTTCGGATTCGAACGGAGGTGACATGAGCAGCAAGAAACTCGCCTTTTTGGGCTTGGGCGTCATGGGCTATCCGATGGCGGGGCACCTTGCCAAGGCCGGCCACGCCGTGACCGTCTACAACCGGACGGCGGCCAGGGCGGCGGCATGGGTCGCAGAGCACGGCGGTCGCGCGGCGCCAACCCCGGCGGACGCGGCGCGCGACGCGGACGTGGTCATGATGTGCGTGGGCAACGACAATGATGTGCGCGAAGTCGCCAATGCCGCGCTGACGACCATGCGCAAGGGCTCGATCCTCGTCGACCACACGACCGCCTCGGCCACGGTCGCGCGCGACATCCACTCGCAGGCGACGGGGCGCGGCGTCGCGTTCCTGGACGCGCCGGTGTCGGGCGGGCAGGCAGGCGCCGAAAACGGCAAGCTGACGATCATGGTCGGCGGCGACGCCGCGACCTTCGTCCAAGCGAAGGAGGTGCTCGCCCACTACGGGCGCGCGGTCACGCTGATGGGTCCGCCCGGCGCCGGGCAGCTTACCAAGATGGTCAACCAGATCTGCATCGCAGGGCTGGTGCAGGCGCTGTCCGAGGGCATCCACTTCGCACAGCGCGCCGGGCTCGACGCCGAGCTCGTCCTCGACGTGATCGGCAAGGGCGCCGCGCAATCGTGGCAGATGGAGAACCGCGGCAAAACCATGGTCGCAGACAAGTTCGATTTCGGTTTCGCCGTCGACTGGATGCGCAAGGACCTCGGGATCTGCCTCGACGAGGCGCGCGCGAACGGTGCCGCGCTGCCCGCGACTGCGCTCGTCGACCAGATGTACTCGCGTATCCAGGCGCGCGGAGGCGGCCGCTGGGACACGTCCAGCCTCATCCGGCTGCTGCGCGACAAGCCCTGACGACATTAGGTCCAGAGCTGCGCAAAAAATGGGGTCAGAGCTGTAATACTTCGCCGGGTGCGCCGTGCATCGGAGCGTCCCGGCGAAGTATTACAGCT
>DASYXO010000233.1:0-4704 GCA_035934825.1 Casimicrobiaceae bacterium | reverse complement strand
TCACTGCCTGGAACAGCGTCGCGTAACCGCGCCTTGCCGCAAGCGATCGGGCTTCGAGCAGTGGCGAGGACGGGGCCATCGATGGGTCGGGTGATCGGGCCGATCGCCGCTAACGCACGACCTCGTCGATGACGATGTCGACGCCGCGCGCTCCCGGCTCGACCGGGGCGCTCGCGCCGCGCAGGTCGCCCGGCGAGGACGTCGCCGAGCCCGATTTCGAGATTCGCGCCTCGACGATCACCTTGCGTGCCGTCGACAGGCGCGCGGTCGGCGACATCGCCATCGAGTCGTCGAGGGCGAAGCTCTTCGGCAGCGAGCCGGCGCGCTCCTTCAGCACGGCAAGGGGCATCCGCGGTCCATCGACTGCGCGCGCGAATATGTACAGTGTTTCGGCGGGTGCGACGCGGTCCTTCAGCGCAGGACCGAGGCTCACGCGGCCGGTGATGGTGCTGGCGGCGATGTCCGCTTGCGAGGGCACCGACGCGGATGGCGCGGAAGCGGATGGCGCGGAAGCGGACGGCGCGGTCTCCGCCCGGGCGATCATCTGGTCGACCTCCTTTTCCGCACTGCTGCCCGGCTGGAGCTGGGATCTGAGCTTGCGCCAGTCGGCGATCGCCGCGGCGTAATCCCGCCGCTCGGCGGCGGCGGATCCAGCGAGCGCGAGCGCCTTTGGGTTGCTCGGGTCGATCGCGAGCGCGCGATCGATCAGGCGCGAAGGCTCGCCCTCCAGCGTCTGCCCGTTGGCCATCGCGAGCGAATCGGCCCATTCGGCGAGGATCGCGGCGTCCGTGGGCGCGAGCGCCGCTGCCTGGCGATACGCGTCGGCCGATTCGCGGAAGCGTCCGAGCACCGCGTACGAGCGTCCGAGCAAGGTCCAGCCTTGCGGATCGTCCGGATGGGATTTCATCCGCGCGGCGAGTTGCTCGACCATCGCCTCGATCGGCGGACCCGATGCCGGCGTCTGCGCTGCCGGCGGACTCGCCGCGATCTGCATCGCGCCGGGGCTTCCGAGCATCGCGTACAGCGCAATCGATGCCACCGGAATGGCGAACACCAGGGTCAGCGCCCATCCGTAGCGCACACGGGAGCCTGCAACGCCACCGGTTTCGATTGCGGCCGTCGGCACCTGACCGATCTCGGCGGAGAGCCGCGTCGCGAGCTCGTCGATCGCCGCGTCGCGCTCCTCGACGCTGATCGCGCCGGCCGCGTATTCGTCGTCGAGCTGGCGCTTGTGGTCGCGGTAGACCGACGTCGCCGCGTCCGCTTCGCCACCGGTCCGGTCGCCGGCTCCGCCCCGCAGCAGCGGCCACACGAGCGCGGCCAGCACTGCGGCGACGAGCAACAGGGCAACGATCCAGAACAGCGGGACGATGGACATGGAGAGGGGTTCCCGGGCGAACCGGTTGCGGCCCGCGCATTATAGCGGCGAGCCGCCTCGCGCCTCGCCGCGGCGGTCGCGGCGCAGGCCCGATCCTGCGGCGGATCGCGCGGCGGCGTTATGATTCGCCCTCGCCCTCGCACCGCCAATCGATACCGGAGCGCCTGTCATGGCCGACCAGGAAACCAACATCCGCGAAGATTCGCTCGCCTATCATCGCCGCGCTCCGGCGGGCAAGATCGCGCTGCTTCCCACCAAGCAGCTCACCAACCAGCGCGACCTCGCGCTCGCCTATTCGCCGGGCGTGGCCGCCGCCTGCGAGGAGATCGTCCGCGACCCGCGCGAAGTCTCGACGCTGACCGCCCGCGGCAACCTCGTCGGCGTCGTCACCAACGGCACGGCGGTGCTCGGCCTCGGCTCGATCGGGCCGCTGGCCGCCAAGCCGGTAATGGAGGGCAAGGCAGTCCTGTTCAAGAAGTTCGCAGGGCTGGATTGCTTCGACATCGAGCTCGCCGAGTGCGATCCCGACAAACTGGTCGACATGATCTGCGCGCTCGAGCCGACCTTCGGCGGCATCAACCTCGAGGACATCAAGTCGCCGGAGTGCTTCTACATCGAGCGCAGGTGCCGCGAGCGGATGAAGATCCCCGTTTTCCACGACGACCAGCACGGCACCGCCATCATCGTCGGCGCCGCGGTCCTGAACGGACTGCGCGTCGTCGGCAAGGACTTAGCGAAGGTCAAGCTGGTCTGCTCGGGTGCCGGTGCGGCGGCACTGGCCTGCCTCGACCTGCTGGTCGACATGGGGCTGCGCCGCGAGAACATCTTCGTGGCGGACATCAAGGGTGTCGTCTGGCGCGGCCGCACCGAGGAGATGGACGACAACAAGGCGCGCTACGCGCAGCCGACTGCGGCGCGCACCCTCGCCGAGATCCTGGCCGGCGCGGACATCTTCCTCGGCCTGTCGGCCGGGCGCGTCCTCAAACCGGAATGGCTGCCCGGGATGGCCGCCAAGCCGCTGATCCTCGCGCTCGCCAACCCCGAGCCCGAGATCATGCCGGACATCGCGAAAGCCGCGCGGCCCGACGCGGTCATCGCGACCGGGCGCTCGGACTTTCCGAACCAGGTCAACAATGTCCTGTGCTTTCCCTTCATTTTCCGCGGGGCGCTGGATGTCGGCGCGACGACGATCAACGAGGCGATGAAGCTCGCGGCGGTGCGGGCGCTCGCAGAGCTCGCGACCGTCGAGCAGTCGGACGTCGTCGCGACCGCCTACAACCTGCACGAGAACCTGCGCTTCGGCCCCGATTACCTGATCCCCCGGCCCTTCGATCCGCGGCTGATCGTGATGATCGCGCCCGCCGTGGCCAAGGCTGCGATGGACTCGGGGGTCGCGACGCGCCCGATCGAGGATTTCGACGCCTACCGGACGAAGCTCACGAGCTTCGTCTATCACTCGGGCCTTTTGATGAAGCCGATCTTCAGCCTGGCGAAGCAGGCCCCCAAGCGGATCGTCTATGCCGAAGGCGAGGACGAGCGCGTGCTGCGCGCCGTGCAGGTGGTCGTCGACGAGAGACTCGCGGAGCCGATCCTGGTCGGCCGCCCCGCGGTGCTCGCCCAGCGCATCGAGCGTTTCGGGCTGCGCCTCAGGCCCGACGTCGATTTCCAGACGATCAATCCGGACTCGGATCCCCGCTTCCGCAGCTACTGGACCGAGTATTTCCGGCTGACCCAGCGCAAGGGCGTGTCGCAGCAGTACGCGCAGATCGAGATGCGCCGGCGCCTGACGCTGATCGGTGCGATGATGATCCACCAGGGCGACGCCGACGGCATGCTGTGCGGCACCTTCGGCACCCACGCGCTGCACCGCCGTTACGTCGACCAGGTGATCGGCCTGCGCAAGGGCGTGAAGACCTACGCGGCCATGAATGCCGTCCTGATGCCCGGCAGGACCGTGTTCATCGCTGACACCTACGTCAACCCCGACCCCACTGCCCTGCAGCTTGCCGAGATCGCGGTCCTCTGCGCGGCGGAAATCCGCCGCTTCGGCATCACGCCCAAGGCGGCCCTGCTGTCGCACTCGTCGTTCGGGACCAGCGATCATCCGTCGGCGACGAAGATGCGCGATGCCCTGGCCCTGATCAACGAGCGGGCGCCCGACCTCGAGGTGGACGGCGAGATGCACGGCGACGCCGCACTGAACGAAACCGTCCGCCAGGCGGTGTTCCCCAATTCCCGCCTGGTCGGCGCTGCGAACCTGCTGATCATGCCGACGCTCGATGCCGCGAACATCTCGTTCAACCTGCTGAAAGTGGCCTCCGGTGCCGGCGTGACGCTGGGACCGATACTGCTGGGGGTGGCGAAGCCGGTGCATATCCTGACCCCTTCGGCAACGGTGCGGCGGATCGTCAACATGACGGCGCTGACGGTTGTCGACTGCACGATCGACCGGCAGGTATAACGCCCCCGCGATTCCCCGGTTTTCCGTCCTCAAGCCGGCCCGCCGCTGCTATACTCCGGCGCCCCCGGGAACGAGGAAGGTCCGACGCTGGCCTGCCGATCGGTCATGGGGTTCTCCCATGATCGAGCGCGCCCATCGCTTTTTCGAGCGTCTCGGCCCCGGGCTCATCACCGGCGCCGCCGACGACGATCCCAGCGGCATCGCGACCTATTCGCAGGCCGGGGCCCAGTTCGGCCTCGGCATGCTGTGGAGCGTCCTGCTCACGACTCCACTGATGATCGGCATCCAGGTCGTGAGCGCGCGAATAGGTCGCGTCACCGGCCACGGCATCGCGCGCAACATCCGCGACCACTACTCGCGACCGCTGCTGGTATTCATCGTGTCGCTGCTGCTGGTCGCGAACACGCTGAACATCGCCGCCGACCTCGGGGCGATGGGCGAGGCGCTGCAACTGGTAACGGGCGGGCCTTCGCACGGCTATGCGCTGGTGTTCGGCGTGTTCGTAGTATTGCTGCAGCTATTCATACCCTACCGGCGCCTCGCGCCGCTGCTCAAGTGGCTGACGCTGTTCCTGTTCGCCTATGTCGCGGTGCTGTTCACCGTGCGCATCCCCTGGGGACAGCTGATTGCCGCGACGATCCTCCCGCCGGTCAAGCTGACGCGCGAATACCTGATGCTGCTGGTGGGCGTGCTCGGAACGACGATCAGTCCCTACCTGTTCTTCTGGCAGGCGTCGCAGGAGGTCGAGGAGCAGCGGATGGTCGCCGGCGAGATGCCGCTGCGTGAGGCCACCGAGGGCGCGCGGCGCCACCTTCGCCGGATCAAGTTCGATACCTGGCTTGGTATGGTGTTCTCGAATGCGATC
>DASYXO010000230.1:0-6650 GCA_035934825.1 Casimicrobiaceae bacterium | reverse complement strand
CCCGTGTTTGGTCGGGCGGCACGCCGTCCGCCGCGGCCCGTCCCTGGCGACCCGACAATGCGCCACCCCCAGACCCCGCTTCCGCAATGACGTCCTTCGACTGGGCCGTGATGGCGATTGTCGCGCTTTCGACGCTGCTGGCGTTCCTGCGGGGAGTCGTGCGGGAGGTGATCGCGCTGATTGCGTGGATCGTCGGATTCGTCGCCGCGATTGCCTTCGCGCCGGTGGTCGGCGCATTGCTGCCCGACGTCGCGGGCCAGCCCGCCCTTCGCTACCTGATCGCGTTCGCGCTGATCCTGGTTGGAACCCTGATCATCGGCGCGCTGGTCGCCCATGGGTTGTCGAGGGTCATTCGCGCGGTCGGACTCGGCCTCGTCGACCGGTTCCTGGGCGGCGTGTTCGGATTCGCGCGAGGGCTCGTCGTCGTTCTCGCCTTCGCCGTCGTCGCAGGCCTGACGGGCCTGCCGCGCAGCGCGTGGTGGCAGAATTCGACACTCGCGCCGCCGATCGTGGCGGGCGTCGAGGCAATGAAGCCGTATCTGCCGCAGGCACTCGCGGAGCGGCTCGACTATTCTCGCGGGGGCGAGCGGCCGCAGCCGACGCCCGGTCCGCAGCAGGCCTAGGAGCCTCGTCCATGTGCGGCATCGTCGGCGTCGTCGCACACACGCCGGTCAACCAGCTTCTCTACGACGGCTTGCTGCTGCTGCAGCACCGGGGGCAGGACGCGGCCGGCATCGTGACCGGCGACGGGGCCATGTTCCATACCTACAAGGGGCCCGGGTACGTGCGCGACGTATTCCGCACGCGCAACATGCGCGACCTGGTCGGGAACGCCGGCATCGCGCACTGTCGCTACCCGACGGCCGGTTCGGCCTACTCGGACCTCGAATCCCAGCCGTTCTATGTCAACTCGCCTTTCGGCGTGACGCTGGGCCACAACGGGAACCTGACGAACAGCGAGGCGCTGAAACGCGAGCTGTGGGAGCTCGATTTCCGCCACGTCAACACGGATTCCGACAGCGAGGTCCTGCTCAATGTGCTTGCACTCGAGCTCGAGCGCGCCGCACAGCATCATCGTCTGGATCCCGATGCGATCTTCCGCGCGGTCGCCGGCGTGCACCGGCGCTGCCGCGGCGCGTACGCGGTCGTCGCGATGATCGCCGGCTACGGCATGGTCGCTTTTCGCGATCCCTACGGCATCCGGCCGTTGATCATCGGTGTCAACGAGGCGATGGGCGGACGCGAGTATCTCGTCGCGTCCGAATCGGTCGCACTCGAGCCGCTGGGATTCTCCGTGCTTCGCGACGTTGCGCCGGGCGAGGCGATTTTCGTCGACCAGACCGGCGGCTTCCATTCGCGCCAGTGCGCGGAGAGCCCGACGCTCAATCCCTGTCTGTTCGAGTATGTCTATCTCGCGCGTCCCGACTCGGTCATCGACGGGACATCGGTGTACGAGGCGCGGCTGCGCATGGGCGGCGCGCTCGCGGACCAGATCCGCGGGTTGCCCGCGGCCGCGGACATCGACGTCGTGATCCCGATTCCTGATTCCAGCCGGCCCTCGGCCCTCGAGCTCGCGAACCGGCTCGGCCTGATCTACCGCGAGGGTTTCGTCAAGAACCGCTACATCGGGCGCACGTTCATCATGCCCGGCCAGGCGATGCGCAAGAAGAGCGTGCGCCAGAAGCTGAATCCCATCGGCATGGAGTTCAAGGACAAGGTCGTGCTGCTCGTCGACGACTCGATCGTTCGCGGCACGACGTCTCGCGAGATCGTGCAGATGGCGCGCGACGCCGGTGCGCGAAAGGTCTATTTCGCTTCGGCGAGCCCGCCGGTGCGCTATCCGAACGTCTACGGCATCGACATGCCGAACCAGCACGAGCTGGTCGCGACGGGCCGCACGGAGGCGGAGATTGCCACGGAGATCGGCGCCGACCTCCTGGTCTACCAGCGCCTGGATGCGCTGAAGGACGCGGTACGCGACTGCAATCCAGCGCTGTCCAGCTTCGAGGCGTCGTGCTTCGACGGCAGGTACATCACCGGCGACATCACGCCGGAATACCTGTCGCGGCTCGCCGCGGATCGCGACGAGCTGCGCGGCGAAGCCGACAGCGACCGCTCGCAGGAGCCGAGCTCGCTCCTGAGCTAGCGCCACGCTGCGCCACGCGCCGGCCGGGGAGGTACCCGGGCGGCGCGCCGCGGGGAGCTCGACAGCGGGGGGGGGGCCGCGCCGGTTCCGCGGACGTGGTATAGTGTGGTCGCGCCGATTTGAGCTTCAGCTTGCGGGCGCTTAAAAAATTCCGCTAAAGCGAGGTTCGCTCCAGCCCGAGGATATCGGGCGGGGCACACGAAACCCGTTTGGCGGAAGCCGGACGGGTTTTTTGTTTTGGGGCGGGAGCAATGACATGACCAACGAATCACGCGAGCGCGGCTTCACGACCGCAATCCTTCACGCCGACCGTGAATCGGTCATCGAGCACGGCGCGTTGCACAAGCCGCTGCACCTGTCGGTCGCATATGGATATCGCGAGGTCGCCGGCCTGATTGCGGTGTTCCAGGGCCGGGCCTCCGGCTACGCCTACGGACGCCAGGGCAACCCGACGACCGCTGCGCTGGAGGCCAAGGTCACGGCGATGGAGCAGGGCGTGGCGACCGCGTGCTTCGCGACGGGCATGGCGGCGATCGGCGCAGTCATGATGTCGCTGCTGCGCGGCGGCGACCATGTGATCGCGAGCTCGTACGTGTTCGGCAACACGAACAGCCTGCTCGGCACGATGGCCGACCACGGAACGAGGGTCAGCTTCGTCGACGCGACGGCGGCCGAAAACGTCGAGCGCGCGTTGACGCCGCGGACGCGGATGGTGTTCGTCGAGACGATCGCCAATCCACGCACGCAGGTCGCGGACCTCGTGCGCATCGGGGCGCTGTGCCGCGAGCGGGGCCTGGTCTACGTCGTCGACAACACGATGACCTCTCCGTGGCTGTTCAGGCCGGCCACCGTCGATGCGACGCTCGTCGTCAACGCCCTGACCAAGTACATCGGCGGGCACGGCAATGCGCTGGGCGGCGCGGTCACCGACACCGGGCGCTTCGACTGGACGCGCTACCCGAACATTGCCGAGAGCTACAAGTCGCAGAAGCCCGCGATGTGGGGCATCACGCAGATGCGCAAGAAGGGACTGCGCGACTTCGGCGCGACTCTGGGAGCCGAGCCGGCGCACCACATCGCGGTCGGGGCGGAGACCCTTGCATTGCGGATGGACCGGCAATGCGCGAATGCGCAGGCGCTCGCCGATTTCCTCGCCGTGCATCCGAAGGTGCGCGCAGTCCACTACCCGGGGCTCGCCGCCCATCCGCAGCACGGGCTCGCGAAAGCACTGTTCCGCGCCCCCGGCGCGCTGTTCTCCTTCGAGCTCGTCGACGGCTGCGACGTGCTTGCCGTGCTCGACCGGCTGCGCACCGTCGTGTTGTCGTCGAACCTCGGTGACAACCGGACGCTGGCGATTCCGGTCGCGCAGACGATCTACTGGGAGATGGGGCCTGCGCGCCGCGCCGAGATGGGCATCGCCGATTCCCTGGTGCGGGTTTCGGTCGGCATCGAGGATCAGGCAGACCTGGTCGCCGACTTTGCCCAGGCGCTCGCCGCGGCCTGAAGCGCGGGAGCATAATCGGCGCTGTTCGCAACGCAGACGAGGAGGCCACGATGGGAAACCGCGACAAGCAGCGCAAGGAACCGAAAAAGCCCAAGCAGCCAAAGAAGCCGGAACCCAAGCTCGTCCCCTGAGCCCGCGATCCGGGGCTGGGCACCCGACACGCCCGAGCGCGCGGGCGCGGTCGCCCTGCGGCGGTCGATCGCCCTCGCTCGGTCATCGTCGTCGATCATCGCCGGTCCCGCCGGTCGATCGGCAGGAGTCGATGACCGTCGTCCGGCAGTGCGTGGTCAGCCCTCGCCGGAGCCTTGCTGCCCGAAGCGCGCCAGCCCGCGCTGCCATCCGATCAGCAGTGGTATCCAGCCGACCCAGCGCACGAAATCGACCAGGCTTTCGTCCCACTGCCAGGTGCCGGCAGGGTCGAGGCCGGCGGCGAGGCGCTGGTCGAGCCACCCCCAACCGGCGAGCCAGGCCGCGAGCAGCAGCAGCGCCGCAGCCTGCAGGCGATGGCGTGCGGGCACCGCATGGAACAGTGGCGCGCCCACCAGGCCGCCGACAATGACCACGTAGAGCAGCAGGCGCAGCGATGGTCGCGCTGCAATCGCGGCCGCGAGCAGCGGCTCGCTCGCGATCATCTTGGCCGCCGTGAACCCCAGGACGCCGGCACCCAGCCACAGGATCGCCGGATAGCGCTCGACCCATTTCAGCACCAGCGTCGAGCCCCAGATCACGATCGGTATCGACACCGCCAATCCGATCGCCACCAGCGTGAACGACCCCTGCGCTGCCCCTCCGACCGCCAGCACGTTGTCCACACCCATCACGGCGTCGGCGACGATGATCGTCTGCACCGCGCCGCGCACCGAGTTCTTCGCCGCCACCGAGTCGTGTGCAGGGTCGCCGCCGTGTGTCAGCTTCCAGCCGATCCAGATCAGCGCGACGCCGCCGGCCGCGAGAAAGCCCGGAATCCGCAGCAGCCAGACCACGACGGCCGTCAGCAGCGCGCGCACGACGATCGCGCCGACGGTTCCCCAGAGGATGACGCGCGGTTGCATCGCCGGCGGAACGTTGCGCGCGGCGAGCCCTATGACGATCGCGTTGTCGCCGGCGAGGATCAGATCGATGGCGATGATCGAGGCCAGCGCCGAGAACCACGCGGCCGTGAACGCTTCGGGGTTCATCCGGCGACCTCGCGGCTGCGCACGCCGGCGGCGTCGATCTCGAGGAATCGGCCCCGGTCGTCCCAGTCGGCGAGCACGATGCGCTCGCGCGGCGTGCCGTCGACGACCAACGCATGATGCGCCGGCCGGTGCGTGTGGCCGTGGATCATCCGCGCGATGCCGTTCGCGCGAAACGCGCCTTCGATCGCCCCGGCGTTGACGTCGAGGATCGACTCGGGCTTGCGCGCGGTCGCGCTGCGGCTCCCTCGCCGCATCCACTCCGCGATCCAGCGGCGCAGCCGATACGGCAGCCGCAGCAGGCGGCGCTGCCACGCCGGGTCGCGCGACCACGCACGATAGCGCTGGTAAGCAAGATCGCCTGTGCAGAACTCGTCGCCATGCGAGAGCAGCGTACGCATCCCGTGGATGTCGGCGAGCGTATGTTCGCCGAGCAGGATCGTGCCGGTCGCGCGCGCGAAATCCTCGCCCAGCAGGAAATCGCGGTTGCCGCGCGCTACATAGACCGGTACACCGGTTTCGGTCAGCGCACGCAGCGAGTCGACGACTGCGCGGGCGAATGGCTCGCGGCATTGCTCGTCGCCGACCCAGGAGTCGAACAGGTCGCCCAGGATGTACACTCCCGCCGCTCCACGCGCGGGGCCGCGGGCGAAGGCGTGGAATGCAGCCGCCGTGGCCGGCCGCTCGGGGGCGAGGTGGAGGTCCGAGAGCAGCAGCGTCGGCTTCATCGGCGAAAGCGCGCTGCGGCCCCTGCGATCAGGCGGCCGCGGTGACTTCCTCGGCGCGGGTGATGACAACGTCCTCCCTCGGTACGTCCTGGTGGAAGCCGCTCGTTCCAGTTGCGACCCCGGCGATCCGGTCGACGACATCGGTGCCGCCGGTGACCTTGCCGAAGACGCAGTACCCCCAGCCCTGCGGGCTCGGTCCCTTGTGGTCGAGGAACGCGTTGTCGGCGACATTGATGAAGAACTGCGCCGTTGCGGAATGCGGGTCGGACGTGCGCGCCATCGCGACCGTGTAGCGTAGGTTCCTGGTTCCGTTGCCCGCTTCGTTGGCAATACTCGCGCGCGTCGGCTTCTGCGACATCCCGGGCGCGAAGCCACCCCCCTGGACCATGAAGCCGGGGATCACGCGGTGGAACAGCGTGTTGTCGTAATGTCCGTCCCGCACGTATTGCAGGAAGTTCGCGACCGACGCCGGGGCGTACTCGGCGTCGAGCTCGAGGGTGATGTCCCCGTGGTTCGTATGCAGGATGACCATGGTTGTGCCTCAGCGGGATGGCGTGACGATGTGCGCCGATTTGATCATGACCCGCTCGACCGGAACGTCGGAGGAGAACGGGCCGGCGGGGCCGGTCTTCGACTTGGCGATCTTGTCGACGACGTCCATGCCGGCAATGACCTTTCCGAACACCGTGTAGCCCCAGCCCTGCGGGTCGGGGGAATGGAAGTCGAGGCGCTTGTTGTCGGCGACGTTGATGAAAAACTGCGCGGTGGCCGAATTCGGCTCCCCGGTGCGCGCCATCGCCACGGTTCCGGGGACGTTCGACAGCCCCGCCTTGACGCTTTGCTCGGACTCGATCGGAATCGGCGGCCGCGTCGGCTTCTGCCAGAACTTGGCGTCGTAGCCGCCGCCCTGGATCATGAAGCCCGCGATGACCCGATGGAATAGCGTCCCGTCGTAGTGCTTGGCCTTGACGTAGTCGAGGAAATTCGCGACCGTCTTCGGCGCCGCGGCGGGGAACAGCTCGAGCTTGATCACCCCGGCACTGGTGTCGAGCTCGACTTCGGGGTTGGCCGCGTGCGCGGGCAACGCGGCGACACCC
>DASYXO010000188.1:0-13568 GCA_035934825.1 Casimicrobiaceae bacterium | reverse complement strand
CGCGACACGCAGTTGTCCGTCCATCGTCATCCTTATGGCCGCGGGAACGGCGACGGTAGCACGCCGCGCACCGAGCGCGGTCCTGCCCCGGAATCTACGGCCGGGCCGCGGCGGCCTGCCCGCGCGGCGCGAGGCGAAGCTTGCGGGTACCCGGTGGCGCGAACTGTGTCGGGACTGCGATCGCGTGCCCCTGCGCCATGTCGATGCCCGCCCGGCGAACCGCCTCGAGCGTGGCCGAGGTCTCGACCGATTCGGCGATCGTCTGCTTGCCCATGACCCGGCCGATGCGATGAATCGCCTCGACCATCGCGGCGTCCACGGGGTCCTGGAGCATGTTCCGGACGAAGCTCCCGTCGATCTTGAGATAGTCGACGGGCAGGCGCTTCAGGTAAGTGAACGACGATACGCCGACACCGAAGTCGTCGAGCGCGAAACGGCATCCGGGCGCGCGCAAGGCGCCGATGAACTGCTCCGCCCGCGACAGGCTGGTCACCGCGGTCGTCTCGGTGATCTCGAAGCAGATCATCGAATGCGGAATGCTGAAGCGCGCGAAACTCTCGCGCACGTAAGCGAGGAACTGGTCGTCGCCGATCGACGCCCCGGAGACGTTGATCGCGTAGGTGAAGGCGCGCAGGGCGCTGTCGGCGCCGAGGCGCTCGGCCAGGACCCGAAACGCGCTGCGGATGACCCAGCGGTCGATCGTCGGCATCAGGTGGTAGCGCTCGGCAGCCGGAATGAACTCGATCGCGGGAATCAGCTCGCCGCGCTCGTCGATCAGCCGCACCAGCAGCTCGTGGTGTCGCGCCTCGCCCGCGGGCGCGTGCAGCGTCTGCATCGGCTGGGCGTAGAGGCACAGCCGGTCCTCGGCCAGCGCGCGGTGGATGCGGTTCACCCATTCCATTTCGCCGCGGCGCAGCGTCACCTCGCTGTCCTCGGGGCGGTAGACCTGCACGCGATTGCGTCCCTTGTCCTTCGCGAGGTAGCACGCTGCGTCCGCCGCAGACAGCACGCTCGCGAGGGTGTGCGGGGCATCGGCGAGGTTGACCAGGCCGATACTGACGCCGATGGTGAACGCGCGGTTGCGCCAGGCGAAGCGGAAATCCACGATCGAGTGGCGCAAGGCCTCGGCGATGCGCAGCGCGGGCGCCGGCGGGCAATGCGGCAGCAGCACGCCGAACTCGTCGCCTCCGAGGCGCGCGAGAACGTCGCCCTCGCGCAGCTTGGGCCGCAGCAATGCGCCGATCTGGCGCAGCAGCTCGTCGCCTGCGGCGTGGCCGCCGGTATCGTTGACGACCTTGAACTGGTCGAGGTCGAGGTACAGCAACGCATGCTGCGCGCCGTCGTCGGCGGGGCGATCCACGACGGCGCGGACGCGCTGCTCGAACTCTCGGCGATTGAGCAGCCCGGTCAGCGCGTCGTAGCTCGCGAGGTTCGACAGCTGCGCCGCGTACCGGCGCTCGCGGCTCATGTCCTGGATCACCAGCACGGCACCGACGATCTTTGCGCGGCGATCGCGGATGGGTGCGACGCTGTGATCGATCGCGATCGACTCGGCGCCGCGGCATAGCAGCACGACGTTGCCGTCGGCTTCGACGGTCGCGCCTTCGGCGAGCGCCCGGGTTACCGGGTCTGGAATCGGGGCGCCGGTGGCTTCGTCGACGATCGCGAACACCTCCGCCACCGGACGCCGCCGGGCTTCGGCATTGCGCCACCCGGTCAGGCGCTCGGCCACCGGGTTCAGGTACTCGATCAGCCCATCGGTGTCGACGGTGATGACCGCGTCCGCGATCGACGCAAGTGTGACCTGCGCGCGCTCCTTCTCCTCGAACAGCCTGAGCTCGGCAGGGTCGCGCTCGAGCTCGCGGGCCATCCGGTTGAGCGCAGCGCGCGCGAAGGCGAGGACGAGGAGCGCGAGGGTCGCAACGAGTCCGGTCGCGAGCAGCGCCAGCGCATAGGGTCTCGGGCCGGTGCCGCTCATCGGCCCGTAGACGATGGCGCCGATCGCCGCGAAGGCCAGTGCCGCGAGCAGCGCCATCGCGCCGACGAACGGCCAGGCGATGGCGACGAGGCGCCCGTGCGCTGCGGACGCCGATGCCGGGATCGAGGCGTCGTTCATCATAGGTCTGCGTGCCGCGAGCCGCGTCGACTGTGCGTGCCGGTGCCGCGCCGCAAGGCGTCGGCGCCGTCAGCCTCCGGCCGGGTCCCCTGCGGCGACCGCGGTCGCGTACAGCGCGGCATCGACGTCGGGCATCGCATCATGCGGGGCGGTGGGCGGCTTGCGCGTCACCGGATTCTCGCACGCCTTTCGCCAGCTGTCGTGGCGCGACGACGAAGTCCATACCGCCCAGTGCAGCGCCGACAGCGAGGTGGGATCGGCGATCAGCGCCGTCTTGTCGGCGGGCGACAAGGCGTCGGGGCCCTCGCGCAGCGCCCGGTCGACGCGCGCGGCCGCCTCACGTGCGTAAGGGAGAATGGCCGGGCGCGCAACCGCCTGCGCGCACACCAGCGCATTGACCACGGGATCGACGACGGCGCTCGCGAAGTCCGCCGCGGGCGCCGCGCGATGCCAGTAGCGGCGCGTGGCCTTGATCTCCGGGGGTGGGTGCGACTCCTCCGGGATAAGGAAGAACCTCCGGCGGCGGAGCTTGCGCCCGAGTCGCGCGCGACTGGTGATTACCGAGATCGGCACCGACAGGATCAGCGCGCCGACGACGGGGAGGAGCCACCACAGGAACGACGGATTGAGCCACCAGACGAACGCGGCCCAAGCGACGCCGAGCAGGGTGTGCAGGCCGTGGCGCCGCAGCGCCTCCAGCCATCCCGTCTCGGCATCTTCGCGCGGCGGCGATTTCCATCGCACCGATCTTCCGGCCAGCGCGGTGACGACGAACCGCGTGTGGAACAGCATGCGGATCGGCGCCAGCAGCGCCGAGATCGTCATCTCTCCGACCAGGCTCGCCGCGAGGTGCAGCCGGCCACCGTGCGCCGATGGCTCGCGCAGCGCGACGCGCAGGGCGGCCAGGATCTTGGGAAGGAACAGCAGCACCGCTGTCGCCGAGAACAGCGTCAGCGCCCACTCTGGACGCCATTCCGGCCACACCGGAAAGAGCTGGTAGGGCTGGACGAAATAGGCGGGCTCGAGCAGCGTATGCACGGCGAGCAGTCCCGTCGACAGGATCAGGAACAGGAACCACAGCGGCGCCGACAGGTAGGCCAGCACGCCCGTCATGAAGACCGCGCGGTGGGCGGGGTGCAGGCCCTCCATCCAGAACAAGCGGAAATTCATCAAGTTCCCCTGGCACCAGCGCCGGTCGCGCGACAACTCGTCGATGAGATTCGGCGGCATCTCCTCGTAGCTGCCAGGAAGGTCGTAGGCGATCCAGACGCCCCAGCCGGCGCGGCGCATCAGCGCGGCTTCGACGAAATCGTGCGACAGGATCTCGCCGGAAAGTGCGCCCCGACCCGGCAGGCGGCCGAGCGCGCAGTGCCGGATGAAGGGCGCGACGCGGATGATCGCGTTGTGGCCCCAGTAGTGCGACTCGCCGAACTGCCAGAAATGCAGGCCCGCCGTGAACAGCGGTCCGTAGACCGCGGTGGCGAACTGCTGGACGCGCGCGTAGAAGGTGTCGCGGCCGGCGGCGCGCGGCGCGGTCTGGATGATGCCGGCATCGGGGTTGCCTTCGGCGATGCGCACCAGAGTCGTCAGGCAGTCGCCGCTCATGACGCTGTCGGCGTCGAGCACGACCATGTAGCGATACTTGCGCCCCCAGCGCCGGCAGAAGTCGGCGACGTTGCCGCTCTTGCGCTTGATCCGGTGCTGGCGCCAGCGGTAGAACACCCGGCCAAACCCGTCGATGGCGCGATTGAGCCTGGCCCAGGCGTCGATCTCCGCGACGCGGATGTCCGGATTGCCGCTGTCGGAGAGCACGAAGAAATCGAAGCGGTCGAGCGCGCCGGTGTCGCGCAGCGACTCGTAGGTGGCACGCAATCCCGCGAACACCCGTGCCACGTCCTCGTTGCAGATCGGCATGACGATCGCGGTTCGCGCGTCCTCGGGGATCGCCACGGCGCGGTCACAGCAGGTTCGCCGCGAGATCGCAAAACGATCGCGTCTCGACACGAGCAGCACGAAGCCCGCAATCGCCGTCCAGAACCCGGCCGAGATCCAGCCGAAGAGGATCGCGAAGAGCGCGAGGACGCCGATCTCGAGCGGCTGGCGGCCGTGGTAGGGCAGCACCTGCGTCATGTAATCGGTCGCGACGATGGTCTGACCGACGATCAGGGCGAGCAGCAGCAGTCGTCGCCGCGCCGCGCGCCGGTGCCAATGCGCCGCAGGATCGGCACGCGCCGCGGCGTCGGCTTCCGGCGGACCGGCGCCGCCGGAGCGGGCACGATTCGCCCCGCGCGTAGGCCATGCCTGGGGCGCCATCGAGCTTCGCGCGAGCGGCGGCGTCGTGTCGAGGCGTTCGCGGCCCTGGACGTCGCGCATCAGCACCGGGCCCCCAGGCGCTCGCGGATCGCCTTGCGCCAGCCGGATGCGCGCGCCGATCGTCGCCCGGGCGGGATCGGCCCCGGCTGTGACCGCATCGCCGAGCTGAGCGTGCACGTCGGCGAGCACCGGCCCGATCGATTCCCCGGCGGCGAGCGCATGCGCCGCGAGGTCCTCGCGCTGCTCCTCTGCCAGGGGCAGCCGCACGAGGTAGCGTCGCAACGCCGCCGCGACGCCCGCGCTCAGCTTCCCGGGAGGATGTAGCTCCACGTTTCCGAAAGTGTCGCGTTGCCGCTGCGCAGGAAAGCGCGCAATTCACCTGGCTTCTTGTCGTCCCGGCGCTTGATGCGAAGTGCGAGACGCCATCCGCCGGTCGCGTCGTTGTGAAAGGTGTTCGACTCGATCACGTCGACGTTCGGATCCGTGGTCACGACTGCCTTCACCGCGGCGCCGGCGGAGAGCTTGCGCAGCGCCGGACCTTCGAAGTCGACCATCAGCGCGATGCTGTCGTCGGGCTTGCGCAGGTAGCCGTGGCCGCGGCGCGTCTGCGCGACCCACGCGAGCGGTGGGCGAGTCTCGCTATCCTTCTGCCACAACATCCGGTACTCGAGATCGAGGGGCTCGCCCGGCGGCGGTGGGTTGTCGGGCGTGAAGAACGCGACGATGTTGTCGTTGGTCTCGTCGGGTGTCGGAATCTGCACGAGCTCGATGCGGCCCGCTCCCCAGCGCCCCTTGGGCTCGACCCACACCGACGGGCGCAGGTCGTAGCGCGCTTCGAGGTCCTCGTAGCTTCCGAAGGCGCGGTCGCGCTGCATCAGACCGAAGCCCAACGGGTTCGTGACGCTGAACGACGTGACGAGAAGGCGCTTCGGGTCGATCAGAGGGCGCCAGATCCACTCGCCGGTTCCCGCCTCGATGGACAGGCCGTCGGAGTCGTGTACCTCGGGGCGGTAGTCGTCGATGCCGCGCCTGTCGTTCTCGCCGAAGTAATACATGCTGGTCAGCGGCGCGAGACCGAGCTTCGCGACGTTCTGGCGGAGGAAAAGCCTTGCTCGGACGTCGACGACGGTCTCGGCCCCGGGTTTCAGCAGGAATCGAAACGCGCCGGCCGCTCGCGGCGAATCGAGCAGCCCGTAGATCCGCAACTCGCGCGCGGAAGGGGCCGGGCGCTCGATCCAGAACTCGGTGAAGCGGGGAAACTCCTCGCCGGACATGAGACCGGTGTCGATCGCGAGGCCCCGCCCGGAGATGCCATAGCGCTGATCCTTGCCCAGGGCGCGGAAATAGCTCGCCCCCAGAAACACCATCACCTCGTCCTTGTACCTTGGCGAGTTGATCGCATAATGGACGCGAAACCCGGCGAAGCCGAGGCCGCGCAGCGCCCTGTGGTCGATGTGGTTCCCGCCGTAGTCGAACATCGACGGGTCGAAGTGGATCTCGCGCGTTCCGTCGGGGAGGATCTCGTGGATGCGCAGCGCCTCGTTGTAGTAGAGCCCCTCGTGAAAGAACATCAGCTCGAATGGCAGCTTTGCCGCGCGCCACCAGGCCCGCTGGGGCTTGAAGCGGATGTCGCGATACTGGTCGTAGGTCAGTGCCTGCAGTGCGGCGGGGAGCTTCTCGGAGGGCGTCTTGTAGGACGTCGCCGCGAGCTGCGCTGCGCGCTGTGCGACGTCGTTGAATCCGAACCCCAGCGCGATGCCCGGGGCGGAGACGGCGGTGAACGCGACTGCGAGGGCAAGTGCCGGCAGCAGCGACGACAGGGGTCCGCGAATGGGGGTGGGGCGAGTCGATGCAGCCATAAGCTGCAATTGTCGCTCAGCGTGCGTTCGGCACGGTGCGGTGAATGCAACCTGCGCGCGCCCATTGAGCAGGCGGTCGCCGCCGGCGGCGGTGATGTTGGCGCGCGCGATGCGCGCATCGAGGTCGATTCGGTGTGCGTCCATCCGCTTGCCCGGCGCCGCGGCCGCGGCCCGCGTCACGACCGTGCGTTTGAGCTTCATTTCGGATGCGCCGGCTCGCGACCTGTTGTCGCAGCCCGACACCCCGGTGTCCCCGGCGCATCCTGTCATCCCGGCGGTGGTGGCGAGCGTTATTGCGTGGGTCCGCGCGAGCTGCGAGGTCAGGCTGTCGCAGGCACGCGGCGGATTGTAAAGATGGGAATCCGCCCCAGGTTCGCGACGCGTCGCATCCTTCGGGCAACGACCGAGCGATCGCCGACGGCGATGAGCGAGCGGACTCCTGCAACTGCTTGCAACATTCGATGGGGACGTCAGCGATGAATCGAACCGCCATGAATGCCTGGATGACCCGATTGCTGATCACCGTGGCGTCGCTCGCGTGCTTCGGCGCGGTGGCTCAGGTTTCACCTGCCGTTGACGAGGGAGATCCACCGGTGCGCGTCGGGCGCCTTGCGTACTATAGCGGCGCGGCGAGCTACTCGCCCGCCGGGGACGACCAATGGGTCGCAGCGCAGGTCAACCGGCCGATCGTGATCGGAGACCGGCTGTGGTCGGACCAGGACGGCCGCGTCGAGGTTTCGATCGACGACGGATCGTGGTACCTCGGTCCCGTGACCAGCGTGACGGTGTCGAACCTCGACGACCGAACGACGCAGCTGCAACTCCAGCAGGGCACTCTCGACGTCACGCTGCGCCGCATGCCTGCCGGCAACGTCGTCGAGATCGACACGCCGAACATCGCGTTTTCGCTGACGCGCCCGGGGCGCTACCGCGTCGACGTCGATCCGGACGGGGGTTCGACGTCCGTGATCGTGCGCAGCGGTTCAGGCATCGTTTACGGCGATGAAACCTCATACGTCGTGACCGGGGGACAGGCCTATCGCTTCCTCGGGACAGACCTTCGCGACAACGAGTTCCTCGCGCCGCCGCCCTACGACGCGTTCGATCGCTGGACAGCCGCGCGCGAGCGGCGCTACGCCGATTCGGTGTCCGCGCGCTATGTTTCGCCGGACATCGTCGGCTACGCGGACCTCGACAGCTACGGTAGCTGGAGCGTCGTCGCGAGCTACGGCAACGTGTGGTTCCCGCGCGACGTCGCCGTCGGATGGGCGCCGGACCGAGACGGGCATTGGGCGTGGATCGATCCCTGGGGATGGACCTGGGTCGACGACGCGCCGTGGGGATTCGCGCCGTTCCACTACGGTCGCTGGGTGCACGCCGACCGCGGCTGGGGCTGGGTGCCGGGTCCGGTCAACGTGCGGCCGTGCTACGCGCCGGCATTGGTCGCATTCGTCGGCGGTTCCGGGTTCGCCGTCTCGATCTCGGCGGGACCGGCGATCGGATGGTTCCCGCTGGGGCCGCGCGAGGTCTATCGCCCGCCCTATCAGGTGAGCCGCGACTATTTCCGCCAGGTCAATGTCAGCAACACCGTCGTCAACAATACGACGATCACGAACATCTACAACAACGTGAACGTGACGCAGGTCAACTACGTGAACATGCGTGTCCCCAATGCGGTAACGGCAGTCCCGCCGGCCGCGTTCGCGAGCTCGGAGCAGGTGCATCGCGTCGCGCTTGCGCTTTCGCCGGCAGCCATTGCCGGCGCCCGGGTCGAGCCGCTCGCGCGAATCGCGCCGGCGCGATCCGCCTTTGTCGGCGCCGCACCGCTGGCGCGGACCAAGCCGCCGGCGGCGGCCGAGCGTCGGCCGGTCGTCGCGCGCATGGCGCCGCCGCCACCCCCGGTACCGATCTCCCGCCAGCTCCCGGCGCTCGAGCGCAACCCCGGTCAGCCGATCAATCGCGCCGAGGTCAGGACGCTGCGTGCCCAGGCCCCGGTGACTGCGCCTGCGGTCAGGATCGTCGGAGCGCAGGCCAAGCCCGCGTCGACGATCGCAGCTCCCGTGCGGAGCGGCGCGGTCCCGTCGGCGCCGCCGGCTGGCCCGGAGCGCAGGGCCCTGCCATCGGCGCCACCGGCTGCTCCGGAGCGCAGATTCGTGCCCCCACCCGCGCAGGTGCCTGGCCCGCCGCGCGCGCCGCAAGTTCAGCGCGGCGAGGTCCAACGAGGTCCGTCCGCCGCCGGGAACTCGGGCGAGGCAGTGCGGGAGGGAACGCCGGCGCAACGTTTCATGCCGCGGGCGACGCCGGCGCCCGAGTTGAAGGGCAATCCGCAGCTCCGCAGCGTCCCCGAAGCGCAACGCGTGCCGCAGGTCCGCCCGGCGCCCGAATCCAAGCCGGCGCCGGCGCGCGAGATTCGTATCCCCCCGGTTCAACAGCGGGTACCCGAACGCCCAGCGGCGCCGATGCAGCCGCCGCCCGAGTCGCGGGTCGCTCCGGCGCCGCAGGCGCGACCCGCGCCAGTTCCGCAAGGACGACCCGCGCCAGTCCCGCAGGCGCGACCCGCTCCGGGCCCGCAGGCGCGACCGGCTCCGGGCCCGCAGGCGCAACCTGAGCCCAAGCCCCGGCCGGATGCGAAGAAGGAGAAGGACAATAAGGACGCCAAGGACAAGGAGCAGCGTCCCTGACGCACCCGGGGCGCGGCAACCTGGTCGGACGACGACACCCACCCGGCCCGTCCGTCGGGCGGGGGTCGTCGCGGATCGCAATCGCGTGTCGCGGCTGCTACAATCGCAATGACAACGTCATAGCGAGCAAGCGCGCGAACGTCGACCGCAGCGATGAAATGCAGGATCTGCAAGAGCGCGACGCTGCCCGGGGCACGGCTTTGCGGCCCATGCCAGGCGGCGCTCGATCGGGCGCGTCACGCCGGCGCTGCTGCGGCGGCGCTGGACGCTTCGACGGTCACGGCGGACATCCATGGCGGGATCCCGCCGGGCGCCTCGCGCGACGGCGTCGATGCCGGCGCCCGGCCGAAGCTCCGCCGGTGGCCGGCGGCGGTCATGATCGCGTCGGTGATCACCGCTGCCGCGGCGTATACGTGGCTGGGAAGCGGCGTCGAGCACCGGCCGGCAGTGATCGCGGTGATTCCAACCCGTAGCGTAGTCGCAGCGCCCGATGTCGCAAAGCATCGTGCAGAGTCGGCCCCGTCCGCGGCAGCCGCCGCCGGTGGCGCCGCGACCGAGCCGACCCTCTACCTCAAGAGCCGCGAATTGGTCGGTCCCCGGTTGGCCACGGTGCCGCGAAAGTCCCCCCCGCGACCGGATGTCGCCGCCGATGCGCTGGCAGGTGCGGCACCGGGTGTCGATGCGGCCGCCGTCTCCGATTCCGCGGGGGCTGGAACACAGGCGGCCATCGGCTCGGATTCCAGAAGCACGCTACCGGCCAGCGCGTCCCAGGGCGACCGACTGCAGGCCCTGGACGAGGCGCTGGCGCAGTGCGGAGGCAATTTCATCGAGCGCATCGTCTGCGGCCAGCGCGCGCGCTTCAGGTACTGCGATGGCTATTGGGGACGCGTTCCCCAATGCCCGTCCGGCGCGGTCGCCGACAACCGCTAGTGGCGCCGCCGACGCATCGGCGGCCGTTCGTCAGCGGATCGATACACCCGACGGAAGACCGGAGGCCGAGATGTCGCCGCCGGTGTCGCGCGGAACGGTGATCGACGGCAGTCGGATTCCCCCGCCGCCCGATTGCGACGCGGAACCCGGATCCGATGGGCCGCCGAAACGAAGCGCAGGTCGCATTCCGGCGACGATTTCATCGACGGTCGCCGGCTTGTCGCCGTTCGCGATGTGCCGCGTGTCGATCGACGGGCAATCGGCGGTGTCCATCGCGATCAGCTGGTCGCCATGCGCGCGCATCGCATCGCGCGCCGGAGCACCCCGGTCGCTGAGATCGACCGGCGATTGCAGGTTCTGGTAGACGATGTTGTTGGTCCGGTCGACGACCATGTAGCAGTTCAGCGCCAACGCGGGCGCGGCGGCGAACAGCAGGCTCGCGACACCGGCGCGAATCCAAGCATGAAGGTACGGCATTTCGGCTCTCCATCGATGGCGCCGGCACGGTGCGGCGCTGCAGCCCATCGTATGCCGCTGTCATTGACTTCGCAACCAAATCCCGACGACGTGTCGCATTGGCCGGGGCGGACCCGTCATGAATGACACGGCCCCAGCCGGATCGCGTACGCATCATCGGGATCGGGGCAGCGTCTCGCCGTTGGTCGGCCCAGGCCCGTACCTCGTCGATCCGACCCATACCCGATCGGTATCGAGGCACCCGCGCAGTCCGCGTTTCCGCCTGCCGATGCACCCTCAGGCGTGGTGCGGATCGAGCGCGTCGCGCAATCCGTCGCCCACGAGATTGAACGACAACACGAGGAGGAAGATCGACAGTCCTGGCCACAGCGCCATCCATGGCGCATTGTCGATGTAGTTCTTCGCAGTGTTGAGCATGCTGCCCCAGCTCGGCTCGGGCGGCTGCTGGCCGAGCCCGAGGAACGAAAGGCTCGCCTCCGCGATGACGGCTGCGGCGATCGCGAGGGTGGCCTGGACGAGTAGCGGTGGCACGATGTTCGGGAGGACGTGGCGCAGTGCGACGCGCCACGGCGGATTGCCGATCGCGCGGGCGGCGAGGATGTAGTCCTCGGCCTTCACCGCGAGCGTCGTTCCCCGGGCGAGGCGGATGAACGCGGGTGTGGCCGAGATGCCGATCGCGATCATCGCATTCTCAAGGCTTGGGCCCAGGAACGCAGCCAGCGCGATCGCGAGGATCAGGAACGGGCAGGCAAGCAGCGCATCCGTCATCCGCGAGATCAGCATGTCGGTGATGCCCCCTGCGTAGCCGGCGACGAGGCCAGTCGGCACGCCGATCGCCAGCGAGATGAGCACCGAGACGACGCCCGCGAGCAGCGATGCCCGCGAGCCGAAGATGACCCGCGACAGCACGTCGCGGCCGATCTCGTCGGTCCCGAGCCAGTGGGCGGCGGAGGGTGCCTTGCGCACAGCGGCGAAATCGGTCGCGACTGGGTCGTACGGTGCAATCCAGGGCGCGAAGATCGCGATGCCGATGAACGCGACGATGATCGCGAGCGCGATGGCTGCCGATCGCCTTCGCAGCAGGCGACGCAGCGGATGCGCGCGTGGCGCGGTCGCGCCAGCCACGCGCTGGCTGCTCGGCGTGGTATCCATGGCGGCTTCGTTCACGAGTAGCGGATTCGCGGATCGACCACGGCGTAGGCGATGTCCGCGATCAGGTTCAGCACGATGTACGCGGTGGCCGTGAACATCACGACGCCCTGCACGACGGCGTAATCGCGGTTGAAGACGGCGTCGACGATCAGCTTGCCAAAGCCGGGAATCGTGAACACCTGCTCGGTCAGCACCGCTCCGGAGAGCAGCGTGCCGAGCTCGAGTGCGCCCAGCGTGATGATCGGGATCAGGCCATTGCGCAACGCGTGCTTCATGATCACCCGGCTCTCGGGAACACCCTTGGCACGCGCGGTGCGGACGTAGTCCGACGAAAGCACCTGCAGCATCGCGCTGCGCGCGTGGCGCATCAGCACGGCGGCGATTGCGTTGCCCAGCACGAAGGCCGGCATGATCATCGACGCGAGGTTCTCGCGCCAGTCCTCGAACGGGCTCACGTAGCCCGACGCCGGGAGCCAGCCCAGCGTCACCGAGAACAGCAGGATCAACATGATGCCCAGCCAGAAATTCGGCGTCGACAGCCCCCACAGCGCGACGATGTTGGCACCGTAGTCCCAGACAGTGCCCCGCTTGACTGCCGATACGATGCCCGCAGGTATGCCGATCGCGATCGCGATCGCGATCGCGAAGGCACCGAGCTCGACGGTGACCGGTAGCTTTTCGAGGATTAGCTGCAATACCGGCTGCTGGGTGCGCAGTGATTCGCCGAGGTCACCGTGAACCACCCCGCGCACCCAGTACAGGTAGCGCACCGGCAGCGGCTTGTCGAGGTGCAGCGTCTCGCGCAGGTGCGCGATGACCGACGGATCACGTTCCTCGCCGGCGAGGATCATCGCCGGGTCGCCGGGCAGCAGCTGCTGCAGGCCGAAGATCAGCATCGACACGAAGACCAGTGTCGGGAAGATGGTCGCGATGCGGCGGACCAGGTAGGTCAGCATCGGAGAACGGTAGGCGGCATGGCGGGGACGCGCGTCGCCCGCGCGCCGCCTTCATGCCGGTGGACGGGGCCCGCGAGCGTCAGCGGAAGCGGAGGTCCTGGACGCGCACCAGCCCGTCGGGGTTCGGATGGAACCCGGTCAGCCGGTCGGTGTAGGCCCAGATCCAGTGCCGGTGGTACAGGTAGATGATCGGCCGGTCCTTCAGCACGATCGCGGCGATCTCGCCGAAGACCTTCTTGCGCTCGGTGAGGTCGCCCGTCGTGCGCGAGCGCTTCAGCAGGTCGTCGACTTCGGGCTTGCAGTAGCCCGCGTAGTTCAGGGGCTGCTTGCACGCATCGAAGCTGTAGATATTGCCGTCAGGATCGGCGCGGCCGCTCCATGCGAGCACGTAGGCGTCGAACTGGCCCTTGTCGGCGAGGTCGAGCGAGGTGGCGAACTCGGTGGACTGGATCTTGACGTCGAAGCCCGCCTCCTTCGCCATTGCCTGCACGACCTGGGCGACGCGCTGGGCGTCGGCGGTGGTCGGCGTCATCAACGTGACGCTCGGATTCGGGTCGCCGGCCTCCTTCCGCAACTCCCTGGCGCGTGCCAGGTTGCGCGCGGGGATCGGGACGTTCTTCGCGTAGAACGGGTTGTCCGGGGCGACCCACTGGTTGCCTGGATCGGCCTCGCCGTCCATCGCGACCTGCACGATGCCGTTGCGGTCGAGCGAGAGCTCGAAGGCCTCGCGCACGCGCGGGTCGCGCCCCAGCGGATTCTTCTGCGCAAGGTCGCTCTTGCCGACGTTGATCGTGATGCCCTGGTAGCCGATCTCGGTGATCTTGGAGACGTGCAGGCGTGGGTCGTCCTTGATCTGCGGCAGGTCGGACGCGGCCACGCGCTCGATGAAATCGAGCTGGCCGGAACGCAGGTTGGCCAACCGGACCGTCGAATCGGGGATCGGCAGGTAGACGATCTTGTCGAAGTGGATCGCCGACTTGTTCCAGTAGCCGGGGAAGCGCTCGAGGACGATGCGATCCTGAGCCACGCGCTCGACGAACCGGTACGGCCCGGCGCAGGCCGGCTTGCTGCCGAACTTGTCGCC